>JAYSQH010000155.1:0-5571 GCA_043721655.1 Phycicoccus sp.
TGAACGTCATGGTGAAACGTGTCCTGGGGACGCCAGGTACCAGGCCGGGTGGGTCCGGGACGCGGGGGTTTGTCGACAGGTCAGGCACGGGCCTGCCCCAGGGGAGCCACACGCCTGGCGCTGACCGGTAGGCGGATCCTATGGCGACTCGCAGCGGAGGCGGCAAGCTGTCTGCGGTCGTGTACCGAAGCACCGGCTCGGTGCTGCGGTCGGTGAGGTTTTCGGCCAGGTTGATGCTCAGCGAGAAGCCCACCCCGGCTGAGACGTTGCCCTTGGCCAACGGGCTGCGCGCAAGTCCGGAGAGAAGGTACTTCGGTGGGAGTTGGGGAAGGACGACCGGCATGGCGACCGCCGCCACCAGCGCGAACGCGCCCATTGCCCGAGCGACTGACGCATAGCGGTACACGCCCTCAGGGTCCATGGTCCCCCGGACCGGCGTCCGGGCCACCGTCACCGTGGTGCCCCATCTGCGCAGGAGGCTGCTTCCGGACCGGGCGACCAGGATGAGCCACATCGCGCCAGCCGCGAGAAAGAAGTACACCGGCAGCGAGGTACCGCTGTTGGCCGCGGTCGCCAGGAACGCAGCCAGTAGCGGCAGACCGGCCAGCGAGGGAGAGCGGCGCGTGACCGCAAGATAGTCCACCGACAAGGCGATCAGGGCGACAGAGCCAGCGACGAGGAAGGTCAGGCCGGGCGTCGCCGGCACCGGCGCGGCATACTTCTGCGCGGTGACGAAGGCCTCGCTGACGAGCTTGACCGCGACCCCCAGTGTGTCGAAGGTCGGCAGGCCGTGCCATAGATGACCTCGGCCGAAGACCGCGCTCGTTGCCAGGATCAGGCATACCAGCTGCACCATCACGACCTGCCAGCCGTGCAGGGCGAGCGACCGCGCACCCACCCCGCTGAGGGCGATCACGGCCACCAGCAACAGCGTTCGGCCCACCCAGGTCGGCTCGATCAAGAGCGTGGAGATCGGCCAAGCCGTTGCCAGCGTGGCGATCGCGGCCACCGTCGCGTCGACGCCTCGCCTCGTCTGGCTGCTCATCGACCCGCTCCGACCGCGGCCAGAGAGCTGGCTGTCGTCATGTCCCAGGCCTGGGCCACCGTCATCCCCGAAGCCACGATGCACGTGCTCCAGCCAGCAGACCTGCTCACGGCGGCCAGCGCCAGCGTCTGGTCGGTGGGCGGTGGTCCGGGTCGCTCTCGAGCGAAGCTGCCGGAGTCGAGCAGAAACAACAGACCGGTGCCGCCGGGCTGGCGCAGGGACGCAATCCGCCGCAGCCCGGCATCGTCGTGATCCGTGACGATGGCGATCACGAGGCCGCCGGCTGAGGTCAGTGGATGCGCCCAGTGGAGCACCTCGTCGAACTGCTGGGTAGTGCCGGGCTGGGCCAGGGCAAGCGAGGCCAGTGCGTTGTCGATCTCGACGGCCTGGGTCGCCTCGTCCGTCGCAGTGGTCTCGTTGCTCAACAGGTGGAGGGCGTAGTGGTTTCGGACCAGGTGTGCGGCGATCGAGGCAGCCGCTGTCACTGTCCACTCGAAGGACCCCAGGGCACCCGAGCCCCGGTGCCCGTCCGCGCGCGAGTCCATCACGACGACGGCCCTTCGTCTGGCAGGTCGATCCTCCTGGCGAACCATCAGCTCAGCCCGATGTGCGGTGGTCGGCCAGTGGATACGACGCAGATCGTCGCCGTCGCGATAGCTGCGGACCGCCGCGTCGTCCTCACCATGGAGCGCGACCATGTGGGGGATCGTGCCCTCAGCACCGATGCCGTCCGCGTGGAGGCGCCCACGGCCGAGGACCTCGATGCGAGGCAGAACCAGAATGTCGGTTGAGCCGGGCAGTGTTGCGGAGACTGTGGCCAGGCCGAAGGGGTCCCGCACCCGACAGGTCAGGGGCCCGAGCCGATGACGTCCACGGACGTGGGAGCGGATCTGGTAGTCCACCTCGCGGATGTCGCCGGGCTCCATCGGCGGCAGGACGAAACGAGGTCGGTCGCCCAGCACCCGGTCCACGTGCTCCTCAGCGAGCTGCAGCTGCGTGCGCCGGCCCGAGGTGTTCTGGAACACGATCTGGACGCTGGCCTGCTGGTTGACGACGAGATGCGCGGGGTGAACGTGGCGCGACACCTCGACGACGTTGCTGGCGGCCTTGGTGGCCAGGGCTGCCAGCAACGGCAGCAAGGCCAGGAGCACTCCGACGCGGGTGATGTCGGAGAACCCGAGAACGACGCCGCCCACCAGCAACGTCAAACCGGCGGCCACGAAGGCAGAGCCGCGGGTGGTGAGCTTGTCTCGGATGCGGGTCACTGTGCCGGGCCGTTCCTTGTCCGTATGCCGTTCAGCGTGCCGCTGCCGGGATGGGTACCCGCCGGACGATCTCGTGCAGGACGTCGGCATTGGTGCGGCGACCCGCCTGGGTCTCGCCAGCCGGGATCATCCGGTGGGCCAGGACGGACTCGACCAGGCGTTGCACGTCGTCGGGCAGGACGTGATCTCGTCCTGCTAGGGCGGCAAAGGCCCGGGACGCGCTCAGCAGTTGCAGGCTGGCGCGAGGAGATGCTCCCAGGCGCAAGGCCGGCGTCGAGCGTGTCGCGGTGGTGAGGTCGACGACATACTGCTTGATCGCCGGGCTCGTGTGCACGGTCCGCACCGTCTCAATGAGCTTCGCGACGGTGTCGCCGTCGGTGACCGGCTCCATCTCCTCGAGAGGGAACGCGCCGCCCTGGCTCTCCAGCATGGCGATCTCGGCGGCTGAGGACGGGTAGCCCATCGAGATGCGTGCCATGAAGCGGTCGCGCTGGGCTTCGGGCAGTGGGTAGGTGCCCTCCATCTCGATCGGGTTCTGGGTGGCCATCACGATGAACGGCTTCCGGAGCTCATAGGTCTGGCCGTCGACAGTGACCTGACTCTCCTCCATGCACTCCAGCAGCGCCGACTGCGTCTTGGGGGAGGCGCGGTTGATCTCGTCACCGACCACGACGTTGGCAAAGATGGCGCCCGGCCGGAACTCGAAGTCGCGCAGGTCCTGGTTGAAGACGCTGACCCCGGTGATGTCGCTCGGCAGCAGGTCGGGGGTGAACTGCACCCGGCGCACCGAGCAGTCGATGGACTTGGCCAGGGCCTTTGCCAGCATGGTCTTGCCGACGCCGGGGACGTCCTCGATGAGCAGGTGGCCTTCGGCCAGGAGGACCGTGATCGCGGTGTTGATGATATCCGCCTTGCCCACGATGACGGTCGCCATGGCCTGCCGCATCCTGGTCGCGACCTCGGTCACGAGCTCCAGGCCTGCGTGATCGGTCCCCGAAGTCTCCTGCATGCCCTGATCTTGCACGAAACCTTCGCGTGCGGCGCCCATCGCGCTCAAAATGCCTCCCGGTTGGTTCCTTGATCCTGCCGCACTTTGCTGCTCACGTCACCGGCGGAGGGTGCCCTTTCCACCCGGCCATTCTCCCTCCACTCCCTGCGTCACAGCGATGACCTGTGCAAACAGGGTGGTGAAGATCAGGACTTTCGCGGTTTTCGACTAAAAGTGGAGGGAAGTGGAGTACGGTGGAGGGCAGCGGAAAATGTTGGGTCTCCACGACCGTTCCAGGCCACGTCACGTCATCGAAGGGTAGGGAGGCGAACCGTGTTTCTCGGCACCTACACCCCTCGACTCGATGACAAGGGTCGCCTGATCCTGCCCGCCAAGTACAGGGACCGGCTGGCCGAAGGGCTGGTCGTCACGCGGGGACAGGAACGGTGCCTCTACATCTTCCCGATGGACGAGTTCGTCCGCATTGCAGAGGCCGCGCGCAACACACCTCTGACGAGCAAGGCCGCTCGCGACTACCTGCGCGTCTTTCTGTCCGGCGCCTCTGACGAGATTCCCGACAAGCAGGGCAGGTTCGTCGTCCCTCCGGGGTTGCGGACATATGCCGGGCTCAGTCGCGACTGCACGGTGATCGGTGCCGACACCCGCGTCGAGGTGTGGGACACCACCGCGTGGGACACCTACCTCCACAACACCGAGCAGGCGTTCTCGGACCAGGCCGAGGAGGTGTTCCCCGGACTCCTGTGATCGCACCGCCGGCAGCTGGCCAAGCCCCTGGGGTTCAGGTCTCCACCCGCTTCGCCTCCCGACATCACTTCCCCGATGTCGGGCAGCACACCCCCTGAAGCGGTTGGGGACCTGAAGTCAGGGTCCGCACCAAACCTCACAGCAACCGTTACCAGACAAGGGAAAAGACAGACCGATGAACGCTCGCGGGGCACAGGAGGACCGGCACGTCCCTGTCCTGCGCGACCGCATTCTCGAGCTGTTGGCGCCGGCGCTTGAGCAACCCGGCTCGGTCATGGTTGACGCCACCGTGGGGATGGGCGGTCACAGTGAGTCCGTCCTGGAGCAATGCCCGAACGCCACCGTGATCGGCATCGACCGCGACCTCGATGCCCTGGCTCTGGCGGGGGAGCGGCTCACCCGGTTCGGCGACCGGTTCACCCCCGTGCACGCGGTCTATGACGAGCTGCCTCAGATCCTGGACCAGAGGGGGTTGCCGTCGCTGCAGGCGATCCTGCTCGACCTCGGAGTGTCATCGCTGCAGCTCGACGAGGAAGAGCGCGGCTTCGCCTATCGACACGACGCTCCACTGGACATGCGGATGGACCAGACCAGCGGTATGACGGCCGCTCACGTCCTCAACACCTACGAGCGGGCCGATCTCGAACGGATCCTGCGTGAGTACGGTGAAGAGCGGTTCGCCAAACGGGTGGCCACCGCCATCGTCCGGGAACGGGCCCGAGAGCCTTTCAGGACCTCGGCCCGGCTGGTCGAGCTGCTTCGCTCGGCGATCCCGGCCGCATCGCAGAAGAGCGGCGGGCACCCCGGCAAGCGCACCTTCCAGGCGTTGCGGATCGAGGTCAACGCCGAGCTCAAGGCCCTGGATGCCGTGTTGCCCGCGGCGGTCGACGCGCTGGCCGTCGGTGGCCGCATCGCCATCCTCAGCTACCACTCCCTGGAGGACCGGCTCAGCAAGCGGGTGCTCACCGCCGGTTCGCGCAGCAGCACCCCAGTCGGCTTGCCGGTCGAGCTTCCCGAGCACGCGGCATACCTGAGGTTGCTCACCCGGGGAGCCGAGGAGCCCAGCGCCGAAGAGATCAGCACCAACCCCCGCGCAGCATCAGCCCGGTTGCGGGCTGCCGAACGAACCAGACTCTTGAAGGGACAACGCGGATGAGCCAGGTGACGTCTGCCGCACGAGCCGGCGCCCGGCCACTGAGCCGACCGACCACGACCAGGCCCAGGCTTCGCGTGGTCACCGGGGCACCCCCCAAGCATGGCGGGGCCACGTTCAGCATTATCTGCGCGACCCTGCTGGGCGCTGGGCTGATCGGGCTCCTGCTGCTCAACACGGCTCTGGCCCAGGGCTCGTTCACCCTGCATGACCTGCGCGCCACCTCGGCTCAGCTGACCGACCGCGCAGACTCTCTCACCCAGTCCCTCGAGGCATCGAAGTCCCCGGCCAACCTCGCGGCGAAGGCGGCCAACATGGGAATGGTGCCGGCACAGTCGGTGGCCTTCCTGCGGCT
>JAYSQH010000156.1:0-3631 GCA_043721655.1 Phycicoccus sp.
AGGCTTGGTCGATCCGGGCCTGGCCGCCAGACCGGCGACCCTGCAGGACGCCCGGCTTCTCTGGCAGTGGCGCAACGACCCCGTGACCAGGGCGGGCTCACGCAACAGCGAGCCGGTTCCCTGGCCCGAGCACCTGGCCTGGGTTGAGTCCAGCCTGATCCGCGAGGACCGGCTGCTGCTGGTTCTCGAGGACGAGACCGGCCCGGCCGGGACGGTGCGCTGGGACCTCGGGCAGGAGGGGGAGCACGAGTGGGAGGTCTCGATCACGGTGGCACCCGAGCGACGCGGCCAGTCCCTGTCCCGTCCCATCCTGGGTGCAGCAGAGGTGGCCCTGTCGGAGCTCTCGCGGGCGCGCGCGACCGGGCTCACGGCATACCTGGCGATGGTCCACATCGACAACCAGGCCTCGCTGCGGCTGTTCGGGACCTCGCGGTATGTCCCTGATGCCCCTCCGGACCAGAGAGGCTTCATGCGGTTCCGCAAGGTCGCTCGGGTAGCCTGACCCCGATGCCCTGACCTGATACCCGGACCTCATGTCCCTGATACCCAGACCCTGGATGAGTGCGTGAACGCGGATCTTGTTGTTGTCGGCTCGGGGTTCTTCGGGCTGACCGTTGCCCAGCAGTGCGCCGAGAATCTCGGCCTGAACGTCGTCATCATCGACCGTCGGGCCCATATCGGCGGCAACGCCTACAGCGAGGCTGACGCCGAGACGGGGATCGAGGTGCACCGTTACGGCGCGCACCTGTTCCACACCTCGAACGAGCGGGTCTGGGAGTACGCCAACGCGTTCACCGCCTTCACGGGCTACCAGCACCGGGTCTACACGAACTTCCGCGGGCAGGTCTTCCCGATGCCGATCAACCTCGGCACCATCAACCAGTTCTTCGACGCTGCGTACTCACCGGACGAGGCGCGACGGCTGATTGCCGAGCAAGCGCGTGAGTACTCCTCGAACGAGGCCAGGAACCTCGAGGAGAAGGGAATCTCGCTGATCGGCAGGCCTCTGTACGAGGCTTTCATCAAGGGCTACACCGCCAAGCAGTGGCAGACCGACCCGACGCTGCTGGCGGCCGAGATCATCTCCCGGCTGCCGGTTCGCTACGACTACAACAACCGCTACTTCAACGACACGCACGAGGGCCTGCCGGTCGACGGCTACACCGCATGGCTGGAGAAGATGGCCAGCCATGACCGGATCGAGGTCCGTCTCGGCACCGACTTCTTCGACCCGGCCCAAGAGTTCAACAAGGCCAACGTCGTGGGCAACATCCCGGTCGTCTACACCGGCCCGGTCGACCACTACTTCGACTACACGCAGGGTCGGCTCGGCTGGCGGACGCTGGACTTCGAGCGAGAGGTCGTGCCCACCGGCGACTACCAGGGCACCTCGGTGATGAACTACGCCGACCTCAACGTGCCCTATACGCGGATCCACGAGTTCCGTCACTTCCACCCCGAGCGCGACTACCCGGCCGACAAGACGGTCATCATGCGTGAGTTCTCCCGCTTCGCCGAGGGCGAGGACGAGCCCTACTACCCGGTCAACACCCCGCAGGACCGTGCACAGCTGCTTCGGTATCGCGACCTGGCCAGGGCCGAGCGCGGCGTGCTGTTCGGTGGTCGCCTGGGCACCTACAAGTACCTCGACATGCACATGGCGATCGGCGCGGCGCTGAGCATGGTCGACAACTTGCTGACACCGCACTTCGCCCATGGCGCACGGCTCGAAAGCGGCGGGGTCGACGACTGATCTCGTGATTCTCGACTGGGGCCAGGCCCTCGCCCCCGCCCTGGTGGCGGCGGTGCTGCTTGTGCTGCCCGGACTGATGGTGAACCTCGGACTGGGCGCTCGAGGTTTCGATGCCCTGGGTCTGGCGCCCCTGACGTCGCTGGGGGTTCTGGCCTTCGCAACGCTGTTGGTGCCGGTCGTCCTGGGTCGCTGGAGCCTGGCGGCGGTTGCCATCTCCCTGGTGCTGCTCACGGTGGTCGGGCTGCTGGGGCGAGCCGCGATCTTCTGGCGGACGCAGGCCCGGCGCCGCGGTCCAGGCGAGCCGTCGGCAATGGTCAGATGGCGAAGTGTCGTGGGTTATCGGCCCTTCCTCCGGTGGTGGAAGTCAGCGCCATGGGTGCCTCGCCGCCGAACGACATGGTGGCTCGCGTCGGCCGGGCTGGCTGCGTTCATCGTTGCCACCAACTTCATGCTCGGGATTCGCGACCCGAACAACCCGTCGCAGACGATTGATGCAGGCTTCCACTACAACGCCGTTCTTGCCGTCATCCGCTCTGGCCTCCCCAGCGGGGCTGAGGTCGGTGCCGCCTCGGGGGCTGCCGCGACCGCGTGGTATCCGCCGCTGTGGCATGACCTCACGGCGCTGGTCAGCACCCTGACCGGCGTCAATGTCGCGATCGGCGCCAACGCTGTCGGCTGGGCGATCGGCGGAGTTGTCTGGCCGCTGTCGATGGTGTGGCTGAGCTCGCGGATCCTGCCCCACGCCCGGCTGCTCACCACCATGGCGCTGGGCCTGTGCTGCGGGGCGATCACCCTGTTCCCCTACATCATGTTGAGCTTCGGCGTCCTGTGGCCGAACGTGCTGTCGCTGGCTGCGCTGCCGGCGGCGATCGCGTTGATGCTGATGGTGCTGCACCTGATGCCGCGATCTGCCAATGCCCAGGACGACATCAACTCCTCGGGCGTTGCCGCCGACGGTGCCACCCTGGACGCGACGGAGGCTGAAGACGTCCGGCGTGGCCTTGCGGTCGGGCCAGGACTGAGCTGGTGGACGGTCCTGTTCGTGGGTTTCCTGGGCGGTGTCGGGATGTTCTTCGCTCACCCCGGCGCGGTGTTCGCCCTGGGAATCTGGACCGTCGTCGGGTCGGTCCTGCTGTCGGCGCGGCTGGTTGTCCGCAGCCGCGAACGCGGTGCGCGTGAGCTGCGCCGCTCACTGTTGTGGCTCCTGCTGGGCTGGTTGGCGTTCTTGGGCGCGTGGGCTTCCATGAACCTGTTCCCGGCGCTGAACGCGGTGCGCGACTTCCGGTGGCACCCGCTGATGACGGTGAACCAGGCCATGGGTCAGGCACTGACCCTGTCGACGGTGATCACCAAGGCGCACTGGGTCCTTGGTGCCGCCACGTTGTGGGGGTTCTACCGCCTGCTCCGCCTTCCCCGACTGCGCTGGCTGCTGATGAGCCACGCCTTCCTCATCTTCCTGTACATGCTGGCAGCCGGCTCGTCGAGCTGGTTGGCACGAGAGCTGACCGGGTTCTGGTACAACGACGCGCAGCGGATCGCCGCACTGATCCCGATGACCGCGGTGCCGTTGGCAGCGCTGGGTATCACCAGC
Source organism: Phycicoccus sp. (assembly GCA_043721655.1). Lineage (GTDB taxonomy): Bacteria > Actinomycetota > Actinomycetes > Actinomycetales > Dermatophilaceae > UBA4719. The sequence continues at coordinate 3,345 of JAYSQH010000156.1, forward strand.
GCGGCAGATACGCTGGCCCGCCTGGTCAGGAGGGTCTCGGCCGACGTCTTCGATCGTGTGCTCTCCGCACGCAGATCTTTGGGCATCGCCTGCTTGGTCATGCTCGTTGTTCCCGCTGCCCTCTATCCCAGCCAGGGCATCGGTCACGGGGTGGCAGTCCTTCACGAGCGTTATGCCAACGCGAACTTCTCCCACCACATGGTCACCGCGGACGAACAGGTCCTCTACGAGAAGCTCGCGACGGAGCTCCCGGCTGGCGTCACGGTGCTGGGCAGTCCCTTCACCGG
>JAYSQH010000157.1:0-7326 GCA_043721655.1 Phycicoccus sp.
TGCGGTCACAGGTCGGGCAGGGTCCTGGCTCGGGTACGACCGTTGATCGCGTGCCCAGCGACGCACTGACCCGGCTCCTGCGTCTGCACGTGGCCCTGGGATCGTTCCCTCTGGTGGACGTCATCGAGACCAGGGTGATGCTCGAGAGGTCCATCGCGCTCCTCGCCTGTGGCAACGCCTCGCCACATAACGTTGAGCGGATGAGGGCAAGCCTGCAGGCCATGGATGAGGCGGAGGTCAGCCGGGAGACGTTCAACCAGCTCGATATCGACTTCCACGTAGAGCTCGCCGAGACAGGCGGCAACCGCCTCATGTGCGACATGACCCGCGCAATACGGGAGTCGGTGCGGATACCGTTCCTGGCTGCGGCGACCGCGATGCCGGAGACCGGCGAACACAGCTGGCCCCGCATGCGGGACCGCCTGCGAGCTGAACACCACGCGGTCTTCAGCGCTTTTGAAGGCGGCCAAGGCGAGGAGGCCGCCGACCTGCTGGAGGCTCACATTCGCGGCTTCTACAGGAACCTCACCACCGCACCCTGACGGTTTCGTCATGATGTCGGCTCGATCGCGCTGAACCAGCTGGATCGCGGGTTCAGGGCATCCGCTCGTATGCGGGAAGGGTGAGGAACTCGGCGAAGTCGTCGGCGATAGCGACGTCCACGAATGTCGCTCGCGCCTGCGCGTAGTCACCCGGCTCCCCCGGCAGCTTGGCGATCTCCTCCTCGACGATGCGCTCGACCAGCGCTTTGGTCACCACCTCACCGGTGTCGGCGAGCACGATGTCGTTGTGCAACCACTGCCACACCTGCGAACGCGATATCTCAGCGGTGGCCGTGTCCTCCATCAGGTTGAAGATGGCCACCGCTCCCGACCCGTGCAACCAGGACGCGAGGTACTGGATACCGACGCTGATGTTGTTGCGAAGCCCGGTCTCAGTCACGTCGCCGGGTGTCGCGGCAACGTCCAGCAGCTGTTCGGCCGTGACATGAACGTCCTCGCGGAGCGTGTCGAGCTGGTGGGGACGGTCCCCCAGCACCGCGGTGAAGGCCGCCTTGCACAGCTCCACCATGCCCGGGTGTGCGACCCAGGATCCGTCGAACCCGGCGCCTGCCTCGCGGGCCTTGTCGTCCTCGACCTTGGCGAAGGCGGTCGCGTTGACCTCAGGGTCCTTGCTGGGGATGAAGGCCGCCATGCCGCCGATGGCGTGAGCGCCACGCTTGTGGCAGGACCGCACGAGCAGCTCGGAGTAGCTGTTCATGAAGGGAACCGTCATCGTGACCTGGGCGCGGTCCGGCAGCATGAAGTCGCGTCCGCGGGTCCGGAACTTCTTGATGACGCTGAAGATGTAGTCCCAACGACCTGCGTTCAGCCCTGAGGAGTGCTCGCGCAGCTCGTAGAGGATCTCTTCCATCTCGAACGCGGCCGGATAGGTCTCGATCAGGACCGTGGCGCGAATGGTGCCCTGGGGGATGCCCAGACGGTCCTGCGCACGGATGAACACGTCGTTCCAGAGCCGCGCCTCCAGGTGGCTCTCCAGCTTGGCCAGATAGAAGTACGGGCCTTTGCCCGCGTCGATCTGGCGCCGGGCGCAGTGGAAGAAGTAGAGACCGAAGTCGACCAGCGCGCCCGACATCGCCACGCCGTCCACAACGATGTGCTTCTCCGGAAGATGCCAGCCGCGCGGCCTGACCACGATCGTGGCGAGGTCCTGTCCCAGCGCGTAGGACTTGCCCTCGGGTGAGGTGAAGTCGATGGTGCGGTCAAGGGCACTGATCAGGTTGAGCTGACCCTGGACGACGTTGGCCCACGCTGGGGTCGACGCGTCCTCCATGTCGGCCAACCAGACCTTGGCCCCGGAGTTGAGCGCGTTGATGGTCATCTTCTGATCGGTCGGACCCGTGATCTCGACGCGACGATCAACCAAACCGGGTGCCGCTGGAGCGACCCGCCAGTCTGCGTCACGAATCCGCTGTGTATCGCGCAGGAAGCCGAGCGTGCCTCCGGCTGCCAACTCTTCGTAGCGGTCCGCGCGGGCCCCGAGCAGCTCAAGGCGACGAGCCTCAAAGGCCCGATGGAGATCAGCCAGGAAGGCCAAGGCCGGCGCGGTGAGCACCTCGTCGTACCCCTCAACCCTGTCGCCCGTAACCTGCACGCCGTCGGGGGTCGTCATGGTGGTTCCTCACTTCGTCGATTCCGCACCCGTAAGAAGGGTTGCCATCTTGCCCATCGAGGGTAAGACAGACGAGGCTCAGGGCTGCAGCCGGATCGCGTCGTAGATCGTGCGGACGGCGGGAGCTGACGTCTCGGCACCGGTGCCAGCCTGCGAAACCACCACAACGACAGCGTATTTGGGCTTGTTGGCCGGCGCATAGCTCACGAACCACGACGTGGTCTGCTTGCCGAACACCTCGGCCGTCCCGGTCTTCCCTGCGATGGGGTAGCTCGCCAGCGGGAAGCCTGCGAAGGCCGCCTTGGCCGTGCCGTCAGTGACAACCCCCCGAAGCGCTGAGTGCAGAAAGGCCAGGATCCGGGGACTCAGCGCGACCTGCCCGTGTGCCCTGGGCTCGATGGTGCGGACCAGTGTTCCGTCCGGTTTGGCGAAGGCCGCGGCCACCTGGGGCGTCCACAACGTCCCGCCGTTGGCGATCGCGGCATAGACCGAGGCCATCTGTAAGGGAGTCACCGCGACATCGCCCTGCCCGATGGCGAAGTTGGCCGCGTCGCCGGCCCTGAACTGGAACCCGGTCTGGCAGTTCTCGACCGCCAAAGCCTTGAGATAGACGGCCCGCGCGGGATCGGTCCCGGCCACGTCTGGATATCCGGTGCGGGCCCTGGCACAGGTGTCGACCCTGGTGTCGTCCCAGTTCTGTTGCTTCCACCCCCGGTCCGGGATCCTCCCGGCGGTCTCCCCCGGCAGGTCGATGCCGGTCCGGACCCCGAGCCCGTAGTCCTTGGCCATGGCCACGAAGGGGTCGCGGGCGTCCGTCTTTGCCGCCAGCCCTCCTTGCGAAAGCCATGACCGGTAAGCGAACTGGTAGAAGATCGTGTCGCAGGAGATGACGAGCGCGGTGTGCAGGTTGATCACGCCGTGAGCCGTGGACTCGTAGTTGTGGAAGTCCCTGTTGCCGACCCGGAAGCTCGCACCGCAGTTGTAGGTCCCTGACAGGCTGTTTCCGGCGTTGACCGCCGCCGGGAGAGAGATGACCTTGAACGTCGAGGCCGGCGAGAACACCGATGAGGTCAGCCGACTGACCAGCGGAGTGCCCGCCTTGGGATCAGTCAGGGCCAGGAGGTTGGCTTCGCTGATCCCCCCGGTCCAGACCTCCGCGCGGTATGACGGGTAGCTGGCCGCCGCCACGACGGCCCCGTTGGTGACGTCCATGACCACCGCGGCGCCCGAGTCTGCCCTCCAGCCACGAGAACGGGCACCGGCTATCGCGTCAGCCAGCGCCTTTTCGCTGGCAGCCTGGATGGGGGCGCTGAGGTGGGTGATGACGTCTTCGCCCGGGACCGCGTCGGTGGCCGAGATCTGGCCTGTGACAACACTTCTGGGGTCGATGGACACGGTGGTCCGGCCGCTGACGCCCCGCAGCACCGTGTCGTACTGCGCCTCCAGACCAGAGCGCCCGACCAGATCTGTGTCCGCGATCTGTCCAGCCGCACGCTTGACGTCGGCCACGGTGGCGCGATCGAGATAGCCGAGGACGTGACTGGCCTGGAGCCCATCCAGATGCGGGTAGTGGCGGACGGGCTGGGCGCCGACTCCGATCCCCGGGAAGTTCTCGGGTTGTTCGAGGAGGCTCAGGGCTCGCCCCGGGTCAACTCCCTGCGCGATCGGGATCGGTTGGTACGGCGAGCCGTTGAAGCAGCGAGGAGCTCTCGGCGCACCGGTGGTCCCGCACAGGTACGTCTTGCTCCAGAGCTGGACGAACGGCATACGGAGCAGCGTGGCGACACGCCCGATCAGGGCCCGCCCACCATCCTTGGCGGCCAACAACACTGATCGTTCGACCGTCACGAATGCTGCAGATGTGTTGTCTGCCAACGGCTTTCGCGCTGCATCCAGAATCCGGCCGCGAACGGCAGGTTGGACGATGACGCGAGTGTTCACCTGCCTCGCCGCGCGGACGTAGCCATCGTGCTCGCCGATCTGCACCACCGTCAGCCGCCCGAACAGCGTGCCCATCAGCGTCACGACGAGGACCACGAACACCCACAGACGGACCTGGCGGGGGCGGCGGGTGACCCCCGGGAGTCTCCTGTCAGCCAAGGGAAGATTCATGCCGGCCCTGGGGAGTCTCATGCCAGACGCCGACGGATGAGCCCTCGTTCAGCGCGGATCAACAGGGGTATGACGGCCAGGCCCACGGCTGTCGTCATCACGGTTGACGCACCAGCGGCGGCCCATGAAACGGGCCAGCCGCTGGTCACAGCGCGCAGGATGCCTACGGCTGCAACGGTGCTCGCCGCCGCAAGAGTGGACAGCGCCGGCAGAGACGCCGAACGCCCGCTGTCACGATGCCAGAGCCCCGCGACCGCCCCCGCCGCGGCATAGGTCAGCGCGGCGACCCCGAGGGCCCCTGCTCCGGGGGGCATGAGGTCGATGGTCCAGCCGGCACCCAGGCCGAGGAGGGCACCCTTGGCGGGGCCACCAAGCAGCGCGGCGGCCACGACGACCAGGAGAACCAGATCGGGGCCCACGGGTCCGAGCCGGGGAAGAACGACGGCGGACAGGGCCGCAGCCAGCACGACAAGTGCCGCACGGAGCAGCGAGAGCAGGCTGACCCGCACCCTCACTTGGCCGCGCTCGTGGCTGGAGCCCTGGGGGCTGACCGTGGCGTGGTCAGGATGACGGCGACCACATCGAGCGTCGCGGTGTCGACGACCGGTTCGACGCCCGCCGTGGAGGTCAACTGCCCGCGGTCCGGGTCGATCATCACCACGGTTCCGACGGGAATGTCGGCCACGAACGGCCGTCCGCCGATGCTGCCCAGGGTTGTGACCGTGTCGCCCACCACGACTGCCCCCTGTTGGAGCAGGGTGAGGCTGAGCAGGCCGGGACCACGTGCCGTCGCGCCGACCGGCGGCGTGGCGGACACCGATCCGAACCAGCCCCTTTTGCCCACCCGGACTCCGACGATGAGGTCGCGGTCACCGACGACCAGCACATCCGAGGTCCAGGCGGCAACGGCGATCACCCGCCCGACGAGTCCGGTTCCGGCGATCACGGTCAGGTCCTTGGTGACGCCGTCCCGGAATCCGACGTCGATGGTGACCCGGCGCGCACCCGACGATGACCCGCTGGTGACTGACGACCCTGGCGTGAAGGCCACGACGCGGGCGACCAGAAGCCTGGCCCCCTTGGCGGCAGGCAGGGCCAGAACCGAGGTGACCTCCTGGGCCTGCTGGACCGTCGCAGCGTCCTGCCGGCGGGCTCGCGCAAGTTCGTCCCTCTCACGGGTCAGCCGCTCGACGTCGTTGTCGCGTCCCGCCGTCAGGACCCGTTCGAGAGGCCCGAAAGCGGCAGCGGCCCCGGCGCGCAGGAAGGAGGTCGACGCGGGTTGTGCGAGATCGAGCCCCAGCAGGAACACCGTCGCGACAACCAAGACTACGAGGGTCCGATGACGGCGGGAGGGAGACACGACAGGGGGTCAGAACCGTTGCGAACCAACGAGAACGCGCTCGAGTGATCCGAACTCCTCGACACAGCGACCGGACCCGCGAACGACTGACCGCAGCGGGTCGTCAGCCACACGCACCGGCACGCCGAGCTCATGCCGCATGCGCTCATCCAGGCCGCGAAGCAATGCGCCCCCGCCGGTCAGCACGATCCCCCTGTCGAGGATGTCCCCGGACAGCTCGGGAGGGCACACGTCCAGCGTGGCGCGCACCAGCTCCACGATCTGCAGCACCGGGCCCTCGATCGCCCGGCGCACCTCGGGCGATGAGATGGTGACCGTCTTGGGCAGGCCGGTCACCAGGTCACGTCCGCGGACGCGGGTGCTGAGCTCTTCTCGCAGCGGAAACGCCGAGCCGGCATTGACCTTGATGTCCTCGGCACTTCGCTCACCCAGGAGCAGGGAGTACTCGTTCTTGATGTGGCTGATGATCGCGTCGTCGATCTCGTCGCCGCCCAGTCGCAGGGACTTGGAGTTGACGATGCCGCCGAGGCTGATGACCGCGACGTCCGTCGTGCCGCCTCCGATGTCGACCACCATGCTCGCAGTGGTGTCGTTGACCGGCAGGTCGGCGCCGATAGCGGCTGCCATCGGCTCCTCGATGACATAGACCCGCCGTGCGCCCGCCCGCGTCGCGGCATCCTCGAGCGCACGCCGTTCGACGCCCGTCACCTGACTCGGCACGCAGACGACCATCCGCGGACGGATCAGCCGCGAGGGCCGGACCTGGTCGATGAAGTAGCGCAACATCCGCTCAGCCACGTCGGCATCGGAGATGACCCCGTCCTGCAGCGGGCGGATCGCGTGGACGTGTCCGGGCGTGCGGCCGAGCATCTCTCTGGCCGGTCGACCCGCGGCAACCAAGCGGCCGGTGCCGGCCTCGATGGCGACGACGGACGGCTCATCGAGCACGACCCCGTGGCCGCGTTCGTAGACCAGGGTGTTGGCGGTGCCCAGGTCAACGGCGAGGTCTCGCCCGAGAACCGGCCATCCGCGCATACCGGCGATCGTACGTGCCGCAACGGGTGCTCATCGGCGCGTCTGAACCGTGTCGCCGACCCAATTCCGGTATGCCGTTCACGCGGCTTCTCGGCACAGGTTGGCACCCGTTCCAGACGCCTTCCAGAACGGGGCCCGATGGCTCCCTCGGACCGGTCGGCCAGGTCAGGAACGCTCCAGCTCGGATGGCCCCACATGGAGGTCGAGCCACTCGACCAGGGGCACCGAGGCTCGAAGCACCTTCACCACTTTGCCCTTCGCCCTGGCCGTGGCTAGCCATGGTTCGACCGGCCACTGCTTCCAGGTGACCAGGCCCTTCATCCGCAGCAGCTCAATCCGGGGATGGTCTTTGGGATATCCGCGCGGCGTCGTCGAGAGGGTGCTCGCCGCGGTGATGGTCAGCCCGGCAGCCCTGGCTTCGTCCACGATCTTAGCCAGGGCTTCGCCGGGCAGATCGACATCTACCGCGCGGCGGTATCGGGCCAGCTGATCGGTCGCAAAGACGTACCTGCCGCTGGCAGCCGCGAGCCCGTCGGCAGAGACCTGCACATAGCCGTGCCCGGCCAGGCTGGCCCCGGCCTGGGTCTTGTACGGCGTCTTGTCGGCGCTGAACCGGATGTCACGGTGGGGCCGGAAGACCTTCCCTT
>JAYSQH010000158.1:0-2929 GCA_043721655.1 Phycicoccus sp.
CACCTTCTTATTGACCAGGAGCCTTGCGCTGCCTTGAGTTCCACTCGCGCATCCGCGACGGGTATCCCGTCTGGTTGACGTCATAGACCGGTATGCCCATTGCCCTCGGCAGCTCGAACGCTTCATCACGCGAGCCAACCGCCCGCCGGGTCCACTCGCCATCATGCGCGATCAGCACCACAGTCGTCGCTGTGACGTTGGTCGGCGGCTCGACGAACGCCTCGACTCCGCGTCTGCTGGAAACGAAGGCCTGGAGGTGATCTCTCACCGCGTGGCTATCCACCGTCATTCCCGGGCCGTCCATCCGGCCCTGCGGCGGTGGCGCGCCGCGGCGGCGCCGCTTTCCCCACCAGCTCATCCGACCACTCCACGTTCGGGCCCGGCCAACCACGTCATACGGCGACTCTACCGACCGGTATCCCTTCACGGTGTGCGCTTCTGCGTTGAACGTGGCTGCATCGGAGTCGTCCCACCGCTTGCGCCGCCTTGCGACGTAGCCCCGGAACAATGACAAGATGCTTACGAACGCCCGAGGGTGAGGGACACGTGCGCGTGCCGCTCGAACCAGGGCGACGTCCGGTCAGATGCGCACACGCAAGGGAGCGTCCGCAATGTCGGCTACCGCCGAGAACACGTTCGACATCGTCATCCTGGGTGGAGGCAGCGGCGGCTACGCCTGTGCGCTCCGTGCCGCCGAGCTGGGCCTGTCCGTCGCACTGGTCGAGAAGGGCAAGCTGGGAGGCACCTGCCTGCATCTGGGCTGTATCCCGACCAAGGCACTGCTGCACGCGGCAGAGGTCGCCGACAGTGCCCGCGAGGGCGAGCAGTTCGGCGTCAAGACCACGTTCGAGTCGGTCGACATGAACGGCGTCAACGCCTACAAGGACGGCGTCGTCGGACGTCTCTACAAGGGTCTTCAGGGCTTGGTGAAGTCCAAGAGCATCGAGTACGTCGAAGGCGAAGGCCGTCTGATCGCCAAGAACACCGTCGAGGTCGCCGGCCGCCAGCTGGTCGGCAAGAACCTTCTCCTGGCCACCGGCTCCTACGCAAAGTCCCTCCCCGGCCTGGACATCACCGGCCGAATCATGACCAGCGAGCAGGCGCTCACCCTGGACTTCGTCCCACCTCGCGTGGTCGTCCTCGGTGGCGGCGTCATCGGCGTCGAGTTCGCTTCTATCTTCAAGTCGTTCGGCTCCGACGTCACCATCATCGAGGCCCTCCCCCGCCTCGTGGCAGCTGAGGACGAGGCGATCTCCAAGCAGCTCGAGCGGTCCTTCCGCAAGCGCAAGATCAACTTCAAGACAGGCGTGAAGTTCTCCGGTGTCACCCAGTCCGGTGACGTCGTCCAGGTGTCGCTGGAGTCAGGCGACCCGATCGAGGCCGACCTGCTCCTCGTCGCCGTCGGACGTGGGCCGGTCACCGCCGGTCTGGGCTACGAAGAGGCCGGCGTCACCGTCGACCGCGGCTTCGTGCTGACCAACGAACGCTGCCAGACCAACGTCGAGGGCATCTACGCGGTCGGTGACATCGTGCCCGGACTGCAGCTGGCCCACCGCGGCTTCGCCCAGGGCATCTTCGTCGCCGAGCAGATCGCCGGTCTCAACCCGCCGGTGATCGACGAGATGGGCATTCCGCGCGTCACCTACTGCGAGCCCGAGATCGCCTCGATCGGCTACACCGAGGCCCAGGCCAAGGACAAGTTCGGCGAGATCGAGACTTACGACTACAACCTCGGCGGAAACGGCAAGAGCCAGATCCTGGGGACCCAGGGCTTCATCAAGCTGGTCCGCCAGAAGGACGGCCCGGTTGTCGGTGTCCACATGATCGGCGCCCGCATGGGTGAGCAGATCGGCGAGGCCCAGCTCATCTACAACTGGGAGGCTCTGCCCTCGGACGTCGCCCAGTTGATCCATGCCCACCCGACCCAGAACGAAGCGCTCGGCGAGGCCCACCTGGCGCTGGCCGGGAAGCCACTGCACGCTCACGCCTGACAGATAACCGAGCAACCCAAGGCATGATCAGCAAACGCAGGCATATTCAGCAGCACAGGCATTAACCGTCGCACCGCACAACGAGGAGACCTCAACTCATGTCTGAACGAGTGACCATGCCGGCCCTTGGGGAGTCGGTCACCGAAGGCACAGTGTCCCGATGGCTGAAGAACGTCGGCGACGCGGTGGCCGTCGACGAGCCGTTGCTGGAGGTTTCCACCGACAAGGTCGATACCGAGATCCCCTCGCCGGTTGCCGGCATCCTGCAGGAGATCCTCGTGGCCGAGGACGAGACCGTCCCGGTCGGCACTGACCTGGCCGTCATCGGCGAGGGCGAGGCGGCGCCGGCCGAGTCCCCCGCCGCGGCGACGGAGCCGGCGGCCGATGAGAATCCTGCCGAACCGGCGGCTGAAGAGCCGACCGCGCCGGCTGCTCAAGCACCCGTTGCCGAAGCACCCGCCACGCCGTCCGCCGAAGCACCCGCCACGCCGTCCGCCGAAGCACCCGTCGTCGAGACACCCGCGACATCCGCAGCCGGCGGCGCAGAGGTTTCGGGCGGCACCACCGTCAGGATGCCGGCCCTGGGCGAGTCCGTGACCGAGGGAACGGTCAGTCGATGGCTCAAAGCTGAGCGCGAACAGATCGCCGTGAACGAGCCGTTGCTCGAGGTCTCAACCGACAAGGTCGACACCGAGATCCCCTCACCGGTTGCCGGCACCGTCACCAAGATCCTGGTGGGCGAGGACGAGACCGTTCCCGTCGGCGCAGACCTGGCCATCATCGGTGGCAGCGCCGGGGAAGCAACCACCGCCGCAGCGCCGACCCAGCAACCAGCCCCTGCCGTGGTAGCCCCTGCTCCTGCTCCTGCTCCTGCTCCTGCTCCTGCTCCTGCTCCTGCTCCTGCTCCTGCTCCTGCTCCTGCTCCTGCTCCTGCTCCT
>JAYSQH010000159.1:0-2794 GCA_043721655.1 Phycicoccus sp.
GTCGACCAGGTCCTGCTCGGGCTCTACGGCGTGCTGGCCTGCGAGGCGATGTCCGCCGGACGTCTGGTGCTCGGCAATGTGGGGGAGCGGCTCCGCTCCCGGGTGCCCGCTGAGCTGCCGGTCGTCGAGGTCACCCCCGCAGACCTCGGCGAGGTGCTCGAGCGCTTCTTGTCGGACCCCGCGGCCGCTCGTGAGGTCGCCGCGCGGGGGCCCGCGTTCGTCGGTCAGTTCCATGACGGCAGGTATTCTGCGGAGGTACTGGCCGAGTTCCTGACCCTTCGTGAGAGCTCTCCCGCGAGGGCGTTCGCACCGCCATCTGGAGTCCCCGCAGCATGACTGACCTCGGCGCGTCGCCCACCGCGACAGCGACAGCCGGACCTCCCGCCCCGTATCCGCGCGTCGTTGCCCTGGCGGTGACCGATCGGCGACGCCGGAAAGTTCGGCACATGCTCGAAGAGATCGTTCGTTTCGGCGGTGAGGCTCTGCTGGTGACCGCCGACGGCTACCGCGGTGAGCCGGCGCCGATCGGGGTCACCCAGCTGGACCTCCTGGCCGACGAGAGGCGCTGGGGGCCCAACCGCCTGCTGACCGTCGACCCCCGCCGCGTCGTGGCAAAGCTGATCGGACGGCCCGGGCCGCAGGGTGCCGCCCCGGCCTGGCGGCGCGTGGTCGCCAGCCGGCCCTATCGCGTGATCCGCTACTGGGTGCTGTGGCGGGTCGCCCGTCGCCATCTGGACGTGCTCCGCCCCGACCAGGTCACCCACGTCGTGGTGGTCGGCATCGAGTCGTGGCCCATGGCCTGGCAGGTGATGCGCCGCAGCCCTGGGGCGACGCTCGGCTTCAACCTGCCGCCGGAGCTGTTCGTGATTCACGACGCACAGCCGTGAGACTCGCCATCTGGGGGAGCTGTGTGACTCGTGACGTCCTGGAGATCGACGCACACCCCTTTGAGCTGGACTATCACGCCCGGACCAGCTGGGTCTCGCAGGCTTCGGGCTCTCAGACGCCACCCGTGCCGACGCCCGAGGGTGGGGGTTTCGGCGAGCGGATGGTGCGTGAGGACATCACCAAGGAGGTCGTCGCCGACCTGGTGGCGAGCCAGCCGGAGATGCTCGTGGTCGACCTGATCGACGAGCGCTTCGACGTGGTCCAGGTTAAGGGCAGTTGGTACACCATGTCCGACTACTACGAGCGCCTCGGCGTGGATGCGCCACTGCGCGCGACCGCGACCGCCATATCCCAGTACCGCACCCCTGAGCGGCAGCGGCAGTTCGGCGCGGCAGCGTCTCTGCTTGCGCCAGAGATGGCGTCGGCCATGCCAAGGACGCGGATCGTCCTTCATCAGGCGTGGTACACCGCGCTCTCTGCCGACCCCGCCGTGCCGTTCTACCCCACCGCACCGAAGCACGCGCTCTCGTCCAACGAGGCCCTCAGCGGCTGGTACCGCAGTCTGCGTTCTGCGTTCGGCCGGCGCCTGCACATCCTCGAGCCTCCGCGCGAGCTGCTCATCGGCGACCCCGGTCATCGATGGGGCCTGGCCCACTATCACTACATCCCCGAGTACTACACGTGGATGCTGGCCGCGCTGGGAGATCTCGCTGACGGGCCGATCAGCCCGCGGTGGACGTCGCGACGGCCTCCACGGCGGGCGCCGGACCGGGCGCGGGTCGCGGGCTGAACAGCGACCGAGACGTGGGCGCAGCGAGTGGTTGAGTTCGAGGCCTGGGTCGTCAATAATGTGATCTAGTTGGGTGACGGCATATGACCGACATGCGAACGGGGCGAGGGGAAAAGATGGACATCAAAGCGGTGCGACGCGGTCGGTCCGGCACGGTCATGGCATTGGTCGTCGTGCTGGCGGGGGTCCTCGGGCTGCTGGCCATGCCGAGCGCCCAGGCCTCAGGCACAGGTGCCACCACCGGGGCCATCGCGGTCAACGGCGCCGGCTTCGGCCATGGCGTGGGCATGTCGCAGTACGGCGCGTACGGTCAGGCCAAGGCCAACCCCGCGCTGACCGGTGCGCAGATCGCTCAGTACTACTACACGGGCTCAACCGTCGCCAGCTATGCCGACAACGTCCCCCTCAAGATCAACGTGGGGCACGCCCGACAGACCATGGCGCTTCGGTCGACCTCCCTGGGCACCGGCGGTGGCGGGTTCACCGCACAGGTTGCCGGCCTCCCCGATCGGTTGGTGCCGGTCACCCAGTACGTCACGGTCGGCTGGACGACGACCGGGATCCTGCTCGTGGTGCGAAACGTCTCGGACGGGCTCCCCGTTCTCGACGGTGAGCTGCGTGGCGCCTCCGCGACCATCATCTGGTCGCAGACGCCCACGACGTTGGACGTGACGACGACGTCCACCAAGCACTACCGCTGGGGCACGCTGGGCCTGGCCCCTCTGGGGTCGGCATACGAAGGCGTGCTGACCATTGACATGCACTTCTACCTCAAGGGCGTCGCCGAGATGCCCTCGAGCTGGCCCGCGGGTGCACTCCAGGCGCAGGTCATTGCTGCGCGGACCTATGCGCTCTACCACTACCGTGCCGGCCCGGTCGCGTCCTGCGGCGGCTGCCACCTCTACGACTCGACGGCCAGCCAGGTCTACGCCGGCTGGGCCAAGGAGTCCGAGCCCACGTATGGCGCGTTCTGGGTGGCCGCCGTTGAGGCGACCCAGGACGCGACCAACGGCCAGACCGTCCTGTATGCCGGCGTGCCCGTCAACGCGTTCTTCTCCTCGTCCACGGGCGGCCGCACCCGCAACAGCGAGGACGTCTGGTCGGCTGCGCTGCCCT
>JAYSQH010000160.1:0-3193 GCA_043721655.1 Phycicoccus sp.
AGGAACTCGTCCTGCAGCTGCTCGCGCACAACAGGGTCCACAGCGCTGAAGGGCTCGTCCATCAGCATCACCGGAGGGTCGGCGGCGAGAGCCCGCGCAACGCCGACCCGCTGCTGCTGGCCGCCGGAGAGCTGGGCGGGATAGCGCTTCGCGAAGCTGGTCGGGAGGCCAACCCGTTCCATCAGCTCGAGAGCCCTGGCTTCGGCGGTGCGCTTGTCCCAACCCAACAGCATGGGAACCGTGGCGATGTTGGCGGCAATGGTGCGGTGTGGGAACAGTCCGGCGTGCTGGATGACGTAGCCGATGCCGCGACGCAGCTGTGCCTCATCCATCTCCGCGGTGTCCTGGTCGTCGATCCAGATCCGTCCGCCTGTCGGCTTGACCATCCGGTTGATCATCCGCAGTGACGTCGTCTTGCCACACCCGGACGGCCCAACCAGGACGGTGATCTTGCCGGTTGGAGCCTCGAGCGTCAGCTCGTCCACCGCTTTGGTGCCATCCGCGAACTGTTTCGAGACCGCGTCAAACCGGATCATGCAAATAAACCTAACCGAGATGACCGACGTAATGAGTTAGACCCGAAAAGCTCGAGGCGGCCCAGCTATGGACGCAGCGCGCCCCGCGCTGGTGGCAACAGAGTCCGAACCATGAACTCGGCGACCAGGTCATGCCACGGCTTGGCTGGAAACAGCATCGCGTGACGCCCGCCGATGAACTCGTGCAGCTCGACGTCCACGCCGTCTGCGCCGAGCGAACCGGCGAGCGCGGCCGTCTCCTTCGGGTCGGTAATACGGTCGGCGGTGCCATGGGCAAGCAGGACCTTGCGGTCACCAAGCACCGGAATCGGCTCCCCTCCAGGCAGCCAGGGCGCCAACGCCGCCACGCTGCGCACGATGGGCTGATCACCCACCCTCAGCGCCACCCGTCCACCCATGGAGTGGCCGACCAGGCCGACGGGCAGGTCGCCGAAACGCTCCTCGATCCGGTCGATGGCCCACCGTGCGTCCGGTAATGGGGACTCCTGGTCACCGTTCCAACCACGCACGGCATACCGAAGCGTTGCCAGCATGATGCGACCACCTCCGGCTCGAAACACGCTGCGGCCAAAGGGCAACATGCGCACGACCGAAAGGTCGAACGGTCGAACAGGCGCGAAGTGGTGCGGCTCGCCACCATGCAGGAGCAGCACGACGGCTTCGGCGTTGCTGACGTCACCCTTGAATCGCAGGCGGGGAGCGCTGGGCATGCGCGAAGAATATTCGGCGTACCTGTGACCCGCCTGAGCACCTCTGGGGACCGACGGGCAGGTGGCCCGCCAGGCCTAGACCTCCGTGCGGTGGAAGTTCTGGAACGAACGACTTGCTGTGGGACCCCGCTGACCCTGATATCGCGATCCGTACTTCGCACTGCCGTAGGGGTTTTCGGCCGGGCTGGACAACCTGAAGAAACAGAGCTGGCCCACCCTCATGCCGGGCCAGAGCTTGATCGGCAGCGTGGCAACGTTCGACAGCTCCAACGTCACGTGGCCACTGAATCCAGGGTCGACGAAGCCTGCGGTGGAGTGTGTGAGGAGACCGAGCCGGCCGAGCGACGACTTGCCCTCGAGCCGGGCGGCAAGGTCATCAGGCAGCGTCACGACCTCGTAGGTTGAACCCAGAACGAACTCGCCCGGGTGCAGGATGAACGGCTCGCCACGCTCGACCTCGATCAGGCGGGTGAGTTCCGGCTGGTCCTCGGCCGGGTCGATGAAGGGGTACTTGTGGTTGTCGAACAGCCGGAAGTACTTGTCCAGGCGCACGTCGATGCTGGACGGCTGGACCATCGCCTCGTTATACGGCTCAAGGTGAACCCGCCCGCCGTCGATCTCGGCCTTGATGTCACGGTCTGAAAGCAGCACGCCGACACGCTACTCGGTGCCCACCGGAGCGCGAACCCAACCACCTCGCGCGTGTCGGTTAGACTGCCGATCGCGCCATGGCTGTATGCCGGTCAGCGCACCTGCGGGTGTAGTTCAATGGTAGAACATCAGCTTCCCAAGCTGACAGTGCGGGTTCGATTCCCGTCACCCGCTCCACACGCGAAAAGCGTTGCAGCACAAGCGAATCGGGCACTATCTCCGATGTGGAGACAGCGCCCGGCGGCTTCCGAAATCGGCTGCCGTGCCATTACCGTGCCATTACCCCAACCTGGTAAGCGCTCCAGCCCCATCCTCATCGTCGTCGTCCGGGCGCGTCTTCGTCGACGCCGCAGGCTTGGCGTCCGCGCTGGTCGCGGCCTCCACCATCTCGTTGATGGCGGCTGCGATGGCCAAGTCAGCCTCGGCGCTGGCGTGCTGGTAGATCAGGGCGGCGCGCGGGCTGTCATGGCCCATCCGGGTCATGAGGTCCCGCAGGCTGGTTCCCGTCCGCGCGGCCAGGGTATTGCCGGTGTGACGCAGGTCGTGGAAGTGCAGTTCGGCCGCTCCGATGCTGGCGACCGTCTTCCTCCAATCGACAAGCTTGTTGAAGTTCCCCCGCCAGATCGTCGTGCCGCTGGGCGTGGTGAAGACGAAGGCATCGGGCTCATCAATCACATACGTGTCCATGTGTGCACCGATCTGCGGAAGGATTGCAGCCGGAATCGCTACGACCCGTTTCCCGGCGCGTGACTTGGTGGGACCCAGCACCATCCCCTTGCCCGGCTGTTCGGTGAATGCCTCCCGTACCCGAACGGTGCCGACCACTGCATCGACGTCCCGGCGCTGGAGCGCAGCCACCTCGCCCCACCGCAGACAACCGAAGGTCGCCAAGAGAATGAGCGCGCGATAGCGCTCCGGAACCTTTGCTGTCAGGTCGAACACCTGGATGACCGTCAGTGTGGGTCTTTCGGCGGCCCTCTCCTGATCGGCACCCGGGATCTGACACGGGTTCCTCCGTATGATTTCGTCCTCCTTGACTGCGGTCATCAGAACCGCGCGAAGCAGCCGGTAAGCCTTCGCAGCTCCACCCTGCGAAACCCCCGCGGCGAGAAGGTCGGAACGCCAGTCCCTCACCATCGGCGTGTCGATCAGTCCCACAGGCATTCCACCCAGGTATGGCGTGACGTGCTTTCCCAGAATCCACGTGTAGAGGTCCACGGTGCGTGGTCGAAGGTTCGGTCGCTGGGAGATCCAGCGCTCCGCGTAGTCCTTCAGGAGGATCTTTGCCCGCTCTGG
>JAYSQH010000161.1:0-4476 GCA_043721655.1 Phycicoccus sp.
GTGGTGACTACTACGACCAGCCGCAGGGCCCGGACCTCGGGCTGGGGCTGGCTCGACGGATCGCGCAGGTGACCTATCGCAGCGAGCCCGAGCTCGACACCCGTTTCGGCCGTCAGGCCCAGGGTGAGGAGCAGCCTCTTGGCGGCGGCGGTCGCTACGCAGTCGAGAGCTACCTCGACCACCACGCCGACAAGCTGGCGCACCGGTTCGATGCCAACTCCTACGTGGTGCTCACCGAGTCGATGAACTCTCATGATGTTGGTCGCGGACGTGGTGGTGTCCAGGCCGCGCTGCAACAAGTGACGGCCGATCTGGTGGTCGTCGCGGTTGACTCCGATCGGCTGTATCCGCCGCGTCTGTCGCACGAGATCGCCCAGGCCAGCGCCAGCTTGGGCCCAGTTCACCTCATTTCCTCGGACCATGGTCACGACGGTTTCCTCATCGAGATCGGTCAGGTCGGCGAGATCGTGCGCGATTCGCTATCCCGAAACGTTGGCCGCTGAGGACGGTAGCGCGTATATCCGGTAGCGTCACCATGCGCGGCAGTGTCGCCGCGCATGGTGAACGAGGAGGTTTCAGGTGGCCGTTGTCGTGGGTTATGTGCCGACCAAGGAAGGCCGGGCCGCGTTGCGCCGAGCCTCTGAAGAATGTCTGTTGCGGCGCACCAAGTTGATCGTGATCAACTCCAACCGTGGCGGCAAGGACTTCGACATGGAGCAAGCCCGACGGTTCGAGGCCGAGCTTGTGGCCATCCAGGGGCATCTCGACGAGGTCGGCGTCCAGCACGAGGTCCGTCAGCTGGTCCGGGGCAACGAGCCCGCTGAGGACCTGATCGAGGTGGCCGAGGAAGTCAAGGCAGACTTCATCGTGATCGGCCTCCGTCGACGCACCCCGGTCGGCAAGCTGATTCTGGGGTCAAATGCCCAGCGGATTCTGCTCGATGCCTCCTGCCCGGTTCTCGCCGTCAAGGCCGACCCAAACGACTGAGCCGTCACCCCGCTGGGAGCCGGGCAACCGGCATACCCCGTTCGGCTTGGTTCGGATGTTGTCGTTGCCCGGGTCGGCGCAGGTGCCCGAGTTTGTGGCGGTTGAGGCACGAGCATGTCCGCGGACGTCTACAATGGTCATGCGCACAACCGGAAAGCCCCTGTCTGACCGGTTACCGCAAACTCCTCCCCGCCCCCATCACTGGTCCCCGTTGACGCTCCGGCGCCGGCCATTGGCTCACGCGTTGTAACAGCCTCGCGACGAAAGGTAGTCGGTGTCGACTTTGTCGAACGTCTCCTCCCCATCAGGAATCCCGCGCCCCAAGGCGGCCGTCAAGGTGAAGTCGCCGATCAAGGTGCCCGCCGAGTTCGCCCACCCGGCACTTCAGAAGCTGGTGCGGATCGGCACTACGCGCGGTTCCGTTGACAGCGAGCAGCTTCGGGTTGCGTTGGTACAGGCTGAGATCAGCCCCAAGAGGATGAAGGCAGTGTTGCGTTCGCTGGACGAGCAGGGAATCCACGTGACGCTGGATGTGGCAACGGCCCACCGCGCCGTCGCGGCGACCAAGACCCGGACGTCGACAACTGCGTCCGCCACGAAGAAGGCTCCGGCGAAGAAGACAGCGCCGAAGAAGACGGCGGCGAAGAAGACGGCGGCGAAGAAGACGGCGACCAGTGCGTCCTCGACCAAGGCTGCGCCGGCCAGGACGGTCACGAAGAAGGTGGCCGCTACCAAGACCGCTACTGCGAAAACCACCACTGCAAAGGTGCCCGTTACCAAGACCGCCACGGCGAAGACGGCTGCGACCAAGACCGCCACGGCGAAGACGGCTGCGACCAAGACCGCTACGGCGAAGACCGCCACAGCGAAGACGGCTGCGACCAAGACCACGACAAAGAAGGCGGCGGCAAAGAAGGTTGCGTCAATGAAGGCCGGCGAGAGGGACGCCGACGCATTGGCCGCCCGCGGGGTGGACGAGCATGGCGCCAAGGACGAGGTCGAGGAGAACAAGGCCAAGGTCGGCGAGGAAGAAAGCGAGACGGCCGGCTACGTCATCCGTGACGATGACGAGGATGACGCACCTGCCCAGCAGGTAGTGACTGCCGGCGCGACTGCCGATCCGGTCAAGGACTACCTCAAGCAGATCGGCAAGGTTGCCCTGCTCAACGCCGAGCAGGAGGTCGAGCTTGCCAAGCGCATCGAGGCTGGCCTGTTTGCCGAGGAGAAGCTCAACTCGAGCGACAAGATCGACATGAAGCTCAAGCGCGAGCTGTGGTGGATATCCCAGGACGGCAAGAACGCCAAGAACCACCTGCTCGAGGCCAACCTTCGGCTGGTGGTCTCCCTGGCCAAGCGCTACACCGGCCGCGGCATGCTCTTCCTGGATCTGATCCAAGAGGGCAACCTCGGTCTGATCCGCGCCGTCGAGAAGTTCGACTACACCAAGGGCTTCAAGTTCTCGACCTATGCGACGTGGTGGATCCGACAGGCGATCACCCGCGCCATGGCAGACCAGGCCCGCACCATCCGGATACCGGTGCATATGGTTGAGGTCATCAACAAGCTGGCCCGCGTCCAACGCCAGATGCTGCAGGATCTGGGCCGCGAGCCCACGCCGGACGAGCTCGCCAAAGAGCTCGACATGACTCCTGAGAAGGTCGTCGAGGTTCAGAAGTACGGTCGCGAGCCGATCTCGTTGCACACCCCCCTTGGCGAGGACGGCGACAGCGAGTTCGGTGACCTCATCGAGGACTCCGAGGCTGTGGTCCCCGCCGATGCGGTTTCATTCACGTTGTTGCAGGAGCAGCTGCACTCTGTCCTGGACACCCTCTCCGAGCGCGAGGCAGGCGTGGTTTCGATGCGTTTCGGTCTGACCGACGGTCAGCCCAAGACGCTCGATGAGATCGGCAAGGTCTACGGCGTGACCCGGGAGCGGATCCGTCAGATCGAGTCCAAGACGATGAGCAAGCTGCGTCATCCCTCACGTTCACAGGTCCTGCGGGACTACCTGGACTGAGTCTCGGCCACCTTCTGGACGTTTCCGCAGTTCAGAGGCAGTTTCGGGCCTTTGCACGGCGACACGTTCAGCAGCAGCGGTCCCTGGAGACTGCGCGGCTGGATGCGCTGCAAAGCGCGGTGTGGGACAGGGCAAT
The DNA here is from genome assembly GCA_043721655.1 of Phycicoccus sp. Classification (GTDB taxonomy): domain Bacteria; phylum Actinomycetota; class Actinomycetes; order Actinomycetales; family Dermatophilaceae; genus UBA4719. The sequence continues at coordinate 3,141 of JAYSQH010000161.1, forward strand.
GGCCCGCGACGTGACGGCAGCCCAAGCTGCGATCCGCATCATCATGGCCCGCTGCAGGTTGCTTGGGCTGCAGGGCCTCGACGCTTTGACTTCTGACAGGACCAGGCCGCGAACTGTGGTCGTTCCGACCGACCGGTAGAGCCGGGCGTCGCATTTCATGCGTTGCTCCAGCGACCAGAGTCGGAAGTCCAAGCGGCAGTCCGCTGAACGCCCCGAGCAGGTTGGGCGTTGTTCGTCTGGCTACTGCGTCTCCCGGTTCTTGCCGAGCAGCCTCCGCTCAGTCCAAGGTGCGGAACGAAGGAGGCTCCGCCTTGGCCAGCCCACGGACGGATGTGACCGGCTGACGGGCACCGCACACCCCAGAGCCGGAACACTCATGCCACTCGTTAAAGGGAATGGGCGGCGTCCAGTGGGACGTGCGAAGCAGGGCGTCAGCCGCCCGTTGTCTGGACTGCGACAGGGTTGTGTCGTTTCGACTCGCTTGGCATCGGCGGCCCGGGTGTAGCCACCGTCCCAAGCGAGTTGACCGCGATCTTCGGATTCGCACGGGCTGGTCTTGCAGGTGGCTTTGCCACCTTGGGTTTGGGTGTGGCCTTCGGTGAGCGCGGTGGCGCCGAGTGGGAAGGTTGCGCCTGCGTCGTCGCGTCCGCCCTCGCCTTCGCGTCCGCCTGCACCTTCACCCGTGCCTTCACCTGCACCTGCACCTTCACGTCCGCCTTCGCCTTCACCTTCACCTGCGCCTTCGCGTTACTCGAAGTTGCAGGCGTGGGGGACGCTGGCCCAACAAGCAAGGCTGAAACATGGCTCTTCAGAGCCGTCGCCCATGAGACCAACTCGTGAGGAATACTGGGTTTGAGTAGCCCCCCGCCTACGCCTAGTCCGAGCAACCCAGCGCAAACCGCAATCGACAGACGTGACGCTCTCAGACGAGATCGCCGCACGCTGGGCGGTGTGTTCATCGAGGCTGGATGTGACGACCCGCTGTTCGCCGACCGGGCCGTGGGCTCGGGCGGGTCAATCGACTTGTACTGGTCAGTCCAGAAGTCGCCAAACTTGTACCGCAACAGTCCTTTGCCGACGTAGAACCACCCAGGCGGGTCCTGGCTCAAAGGCACCTCCAGCGGTCTGGAACCAAGCAGTTGACGATAGACACAGTCCTGAAGCAGCGGCCGGCCCATCGGTCAGTTTTGACCAAACGGGCGGGGAACTGTGACCGAAAGGGCTACAAGGACCTAAGCGTTGAGGTGGGCGTTGACTTCGAAGTTGGCCTTCTGCGGCCCAGTGACGCCACCGATGCGCGGACCTGACTCACATGACGCAGATCTCCCAGACCTCG
>JAYSQH010000162.1:0-2056 GCA_043721655.1 Phycicoccus sp.
TGACGGGGCTGGTCGGCATCCGCCGGGCCATGGTTCTTCCCCTGGTGCTGTGCCTGGTGCTGGTGGCGTTGTCTGGCGTCCTGTCGCGCTCCGAGTCACGGTCCGGCGTGAGTGCGGGGCGTGGGAGACTGTCTTGATCGCTCCCCAGACCAGATGAGGTTGCCCGCTCGTGTCACCCATGGCCCGTACCGCCCTGCAGCCGCACGCGACGCCGCCTGACCTCATCCGCAACTTCTGCATCATCGCCCACATCGACCACGGCAAGTCGACCCTGGCTGACCGGATGCTGCAGATCACCGGGATCGTGGACCCCCGGGCGATGCGCGCGCAGGACCTCGACCGGATGGACATCGAACGCGAGCGTGGCATCACGATCAAGTCGCAGGCGGTGCGGATGCCGTGGGAGGTCGACGAGGTCACCTACTGCCTGAACATGATCGACACGCCCGGCCACGTGGACTTCACCTACGAGGTATCGCGGTCGCTTGCCGCGTGCGAGGGTGCCGTCCTGCTCGTGGACGCCGCCCAGGGCATTGAGGCCCAAACCCTGGCCAACCTCTATCTCGCGATGGAGAAGAACCTCACCATCATCCCCGTCCTGAACAAGATCGACCTGCCAGCCGCCCAGCCGGAGAAGTATGCCGAGGAGCTCGCCAACCTGATCGGATGCCAGCCCGAGGACTGTCTGCGGGTGTCAGGCAAGACCGGTGGCGGGGTTGAGCCGCTGCTGAACAAGATCGTCCGTGACCTGCCGGCCCCGGTGGGCGACCCGAACGCCCCCGCGAGGGCGATGATCTTCGACTCCGTCTATGACACCTACCGCGGCGTCGTGACCTACGTGCGCGTCGTCGACGGCAACCTCAACCCGCGCGAGAAGATCCTGATGATGTCGACCAAGGCAACTCACGAGCTGCTCGAGATCGGCGTCATCTCACCCGAGCCCGTGGTTTCCAAAGGTCTGGGCGTCGGCGAGGTCGGCTACCTCATCACCGGCGTGAAGGACGTGCGGCAGTCGCGGGTCGGCGACACGGTCACCAACGCGTCCAAGCCGGCGACCAAGGATCTCGGCGGCTACCGGGACCCCAAGCCCATGGTGTTCTCCGGCCTCTACCCGATCGACGGCTCGGACTACCCCGACCTCCGCGACGCCCTGGACCGGCTCAAGCTCAACGATGCGGCGCTGGTCTACGAGCCCGAGACGTCAGCCGCGCTCGGTTTCGGCTTCCGGGTCGGATTCCTGGGCATGCTGCACCTCGAGATCGTGCGTGAGCGGCTCGAGCGCGAGTTCGACCTCGACCTGATCTCGACCCTGCCCAACGTCGTCTACGAGGTCAAGCTCGACGACGGCAAGGTGGTCAGGGTGACCAACCCGAGCGAGTTCCCGGACGGCAAGATCGGCGACATCAGCGAGCCCGTCGTGCGCGCGACGATCCTGGCGCCGAGCGAGTTCATCGGATCCGTCATGGAGCTGTGCCAGACCCGTCGTGGCACCTTGCGAGGCATGGACTACCTCTCCGAAGAGCGCGTCGAGATGCGCTACACCCTCCCGCTGGCCGAGATCGTGTTCGACTTCTTCGACCAGCTGAAGTCCAAGACCCGCGGATACGCGTCCCTGGACTACGAACCCGACGGCGAGCAGACCGCCGATCTGGTCAAGGTCGACATCCTCCTGCAGGGCGAGGCGGTTGACGCCTTCAGCTCGATCGTGCACAAGGACAAGGCCTACGCCTACGGCGTCATGATGGCGTCCAAGCTGCGTCAGCTCATCCCGCGCCAGCAGTTCGAGGTGCCGATCCAGGCCGCGATCGGCGCCCGGATCATCGCCCGCGAGACCATCAGCGCAATGCGCAAGGACGTTCTGGCCAAGTGCTACGGCGGAGACATCTCCCGCAAGCGCAAGCTGCTCGAGAAGCAGAAGGAAGGCAAGAAGCGGATGAAGATGGTCGGCCGGGTCGAAGTACCTCAGGAGGCCTTCATCGCCGCTCTGTCCAACGACGCCGCGTCCGGTGGGGACCGGACCAAGAAGTAGGTCCGCGATGAGGGACGAGCCGGTTGC
>JAYSQH010000163.1:0-1987 GCA_043721655.1 Phycicoccus sp.
AGGTGTAGATGCCGGGGGCGACGCGGCGGATGTAGCCGGCCCGGACCAGGAGCCGGTGGCTCGGCAGCTCGGCATCGGACGGGTCGTCGCGCAGGGTCCGCAGGAACAGGGTGGACATGCGCATGGCCGGCGTTGACACGGAAGCTCCTAGGTCGGGTCAGATGAGGTCCAGACGTTGGTGCACCGGACCACGTGAGGATATCGGCAGGAGCCAGACGGCTCACGCCAGTTTCGTCTCAGATGCGCCCAGTGGCCTTCAGCGCCGTCCGGACCAGGGGAACCTGCAGTGGAAGCCGGGCGAGCGTGGCCACCTGCTTGGCTCGGCTGCCGGTCCCGGCGTCGGCCCGCTTGCTCTCGGTCAGCGCCATCTGCACATTGCCCGGAAAGATGGCGACGAGTACAGCAGCGCTGGCCCATCCGGCAGCCTTGCGTGTTCGAGGGTGCACGAGCCCCACTGCGCAGGCGAACTCGGCGACCCCGGAGGCATAGACGAGGGCCCGGCGTTCGGGTAGCTGGCGCGGCACGATCGACTCGAAGATCTGGGGCCGGACCATGTGCAGGATGCCCGAGGTGGCGAACAGCACGACCAGTCCCTGAAGATCCTTCGTCAATGTCGTCACCTGACTACCGTCTCACATCAGGACTGTCGCGAAGCTCCCGATCTCGGCGAACCCCACCCGCGCATACGTGGCGCGCGCGGACGTGTTGAAGTCATTGACGTAGAGCGTCGCCACCGGTGCTATCTCGGCTCGCACCTGCTCCACGACCGAGGCCATGGCGGGCACGGCGAATCCCTGGCCACGCCAGCGCGGCGCCACCCAGACCCCCTGGATCTGGGCAACGCCCAAGGCCACCGATCCGACATCGGCTTTGAACATGACCTCACCGTCCATCATCCGCACGAAGGTGCGACCCGCCCTGATCAGGGCCGCGACGCTTTGCCGGTAGACCTGGCCCGAGCCAGTGTAGGGCGGGTAGCCGATCTCCTCGCTGAACATGGCGGCGGCGGCCGGCATGACCCGGTCCACCTCGTCGAGTCGCGCCCGCCGGACCTGGGAGTCGGACCCCACACCTGGCGCCGGAGGATCGGCCGTGGCCATCAACGGCTGGCACCTGCGGACCGCGCGCGGCCTCCCCCACGTGGGCCTCAGCTCATCCCACAGCGGCAGCACCATGTCCGCGGGTCCGAACAGCGATGAGCAGTGCCGACGCCATCGGTCGAGCTTGGTCGCGAAAGCTTCGAGCGCCTGGACACCGCACCCGACCGGGACCAGGTTGGCCGAGGCCCAGCAGATCGCCTGCAGACCCGAACCGTCCGAGTAACCCAGCACGGCGTTGGGCGAGGTCACGAGCGCGCCCTCGAGGATGCGCGCAGCTACAAAGACATTCGTGCGGGTATCGCGCGCACACACTTCCAGCGCCTGGTCACGGTCGGCCGCAGTCAGGCTACGAACTGGACTTCGGGTGCGGAGCACGCCTCCAGCCTGCCCTGCGCCGGCGGGCTTGTCGACTGGTTCGCACGACCGCCTCGCGGTTCCATGCCTGCGGTCGGTAGAGCACGGATCCGCCAGCTGCCAAGGCGAGCCACAGCAACAGGAATCCGCCATAGCCCATGGCCACCGGCAGACCAGTCCCGCCGTCCGAACCATTGAACAGGACGAGGAGTGCGACTGAGCCGGCGAACCCGAAACCTCCGAGGACACGCCAGATCGTGGCGTACCGCCCGAATGCCAGGCCGCCCAGGAACCGCCGGGAGGAACGGCAGGCCTGGACTTGCGAACAGGGGCAACACCATGACGACGGCGAGAAGCCACCAGCGGCTGCGCCCTTGGGCCCTCGAACCATGGATCAGTCCGAGGGACAGGCCGGCTATGCCTGCCAGGACGAGGATGGCGATCGTCCCCGACCAGGAGAACTCGGGGTCGTTGCTGATCAGCCTCATCCAGATGCGGGCGGCTGCACCCCAGGCGACGCCGAGCACAAACCC
>JAYSQH010000164.1:0-6425 GCA_043721655.1 Phycicoccus sp.
GTCGGAGCCGGGGTCGCCGGGCTGGCAGCCATCGGCACGGCCCATAGCCTGGGCGCCATTGTGCGTGCCTTCGACGCCCGGCCTGAGGTCGGCGAGCAGGTCGAGTCGATGGGCGGTGAGTTCCTGAAGATCGACATCGAGCAGGCGGCACCGAGCGCCGACGGCTACGCCAAGGAGACCTCGCAGGACTTCAACCGCCTGGCCGAGGAGCTGTATGCCGCGCAGGCCACCGAGGTGGACATCATCATCACCACGGCCCTGATTCCGGGGCGGCCGGCGCCAAAGCTGATCAGCGCCGCAATGGTGGCGACGATGAAGCCGGGCAGCGTCATCGTCGACATGGCAGCGGCCAACGGCGGCAACTGCGAGCTCTCCCGCCCCGACGAGCTGGTCGTGAGCGACAACGGCGTGAAGATCATCGGCTACACCGACCTTCCGGGGCGGCTGCCCACGCAGTCGTCGCAGCTCTACGGCACGAACATCGTCAACCTGATGAAGCTGCTGACGCCGGGCAAGGATGGCCAGGTGGTCCTCGATTTCGACGACGTCGTACAGCGCGGGATGACAGTGGTCCGCGACGGCAAGCAGACCTGGCCCCCGCCGCCTGTGCAGGTGTCGGCACAGCCCGCCGTCGTGGTCGCTCCGGTTGCCGTGAGGCCTGCGCCCAAGCCGAAAGACCCGCGACGCAGATATGCCTTCATGGCGCTCGCCGCCCTGTTGTTCCTCGGGCTGGCGTCGGGGTCTCCTACCGCCTTCCTGGGCCACTTCACCGTCTTCGCGCTCGCCTGTGTCGTCGGCTACTACGTCATCTTCAACGTCACCCACGCCCTGCACACACCGTTGATGTCTGAGACCAATGCCATCTCCGGCATCATCCTGGTCGGCGCCCTGAGCCAGATCGGCCACGGCGGTCTTGTCACGGTCGTGTCCTTCATTGCCCTGGCAGTGGCCAGCATCAACGTCTTCGGTGGTTTCACCGTGACCCAGCGCATGCTCACGATGTTCCGGAAGGCCTAACTCCAGATGACCACCATTGTCCAAGCGGCGTACATCGTTGCTGCCCTGCTGTTCATCATGGCCCTGGCCGGCCTCTCCAAGCACGAGACGGCCAAGACCGGCAATGCCTACGGTGTCACCGGCATGGCCATCGCCATCGCGGCGACCTTTGGCCTGGCGCTCAAGTCAGCCAATGTTGAAGGCGCTCTCGGCATCCCGGCCACCATCGGGCTCATCGTCGTCGCGATGGCGATCGGTGCGGCCATCGGCATCTGGCGAGCCAGGCGCGTCGAGATGACGCAGATGCCCGAGCTGATCGCGATCCTGCACAGCCTGGTCGGCGCCGCGGCTGTGCTCGTCGGCTACAACTCGTTCCTGAGTGAGAACGGCCTCTCGGCCGCCTTCCGCCTCGAAGGCTCCCTCGCCAACATCCACTCGGTCGAGGTGTTCCTCGGCGTGTTCATCGGCGCGGTGACCCTGACCGGCTCGGTTGTGGCGTTCCTTAAGCTGAGCACCCGCATCTCGTCCAAACCGCTGACCCTCCCGCAGCGCCACAAGATGAACCTCGCGGCCCTGCTGATCTCGGCCGGGCTGATGGTCTGGTTCGTGAGCTCGGGCAGCATCGTGCCGCTTCTGATCATGACGGTGATCTCGCTCGCGCTGGGCTGGCACCTCGTGGCGTCCATCGGCGGCGGCGACATGCCGGTCGTCATCTCGATGCTCAACTCGTACTCAGGGTGGGCGGCAGCGGCAGCCGGCTTCATGCTCAACAACGACCTGCTGATCGTCGTCGGCGCGCTGGTCGGATCCTCTGGAGCGATCCTGAGCTACATCATGTGCAAGGCCATGGGCCGCTCGTTCATCAGCGTCATCGCCGGCGGATTCGGTGGAGCCCCGGTGTCGACCGAGGAGAAGGACTACGGCGACTTCCGCGAGACCAATGCGGCCGAGGTCGCTGAGCTGCTCAAGGACGCTTCGTCGGTCGTGATCACGCCCGGCTACGGCATGGCTGTCGCGCAGGCTCAGTACCCGGTGGCCGAGCTGACTGCACGGTTGCGCAAGCGCGGCATCACGGTCCGCTTCGGCATCCACCCCGTCGCTGGCCGCCTGCCGGGCCACATGAACGTCCTGCTCGCCGAGGCCAAGGTGCCCTACGACATCGTCCTTGAGATGGACGAGATCAACGAGGACCTGCCCGAGACCGACGTCGTGCTCGTCATCGGTGCAAACGACACCGTGAACCCGAGCGCCGAGGATGACCCGAGCAGCCCCATTGCCGGGATGCCGGTGATTCAGGTGTGGCGCGCGAAGGAGGTCATCATCTTCAAGCGGTCCATGGCCCCTGGTTATGCCGGTGTGCAGAACCCGTTGTTCTTCAAGCCGAACAGCGCGATGCTCTTCGGCGACGCCAAGGACCGGGTACAGGACATCCTCAAGGCCCTGTAGCCAGTCCTGGATCGGGGCCTAGTAGGAGATTGGCCCGGTGTCGGCGTCATGGATGCCGTGGCTGCCGCCAGTCTCGGAGTCGGCGGTGCGGATCCGGATGGCGGTTGAGAAGCCCGCGTGGTCTGGGCCGGGCGGCGAGCCATGCCTGGCCCAGTCCGGCGCGTGCTCGTTGTCCTGGACGCCGAAGATCTCAGCGCAGATGGCGCGATACGTGTTGTCCGGATCGGGCACCCATCCGACGCTGTGCAGTGCCTGGTCTTGGCCTGCGCTCTCCATCACGAAGGTGCCGTAACCGAGCATCCTTCCGATCGGCGACCGGTTGTACGACATGTCGGTGACCTTGGCCAGCGGCATCATGGCGACCTTGTGGGTGAGCAGCCCGTAGGTCAGGATCAGACGTTTGTCGGTCGCGACGAACCAGTCGTGTCGCCACTCGAGGATCTTCCAGAGGGCCCGCCCGACCACGACGAACCAGGCCCACCAGAGCAGGTTGGCGAGCACGCCGAGGGTGGCCGGAAGCGTGGAGTCGAGCGCGAGGACCAGAACGAGCCCGGCAACGACCGAGGCGACCGGCTCGGCAATCTTGGCCCAGTGCTGGTGGACTGCGGTCAGGGTCCGTTCGCCATCGAGCAGGTAGCGTCCGAGCACACCGTGACGTGGCCGCTGGGCCGCTGGGTCGAAGCGCCGCGCCATCGCGGTGGGCCTACTTGGCGTTCAGCAGCGCGTCGAAGAAGCTGCCGATGCTCTTGACGCCCTGGACGATGAGGTCCCAGATGGTGCGGAGGATGTCGGCAGCCTGGCCCGGCGACTTCACGACGGCATAGACGAAGAAGGCGAGCACGGTCCAGAGGACGATCTTCTTGACGCGCTGCACTTCAGCTCCTAGGTAGGGCTTCCTGCGGTGGTCATAACTCACCCCACCATCCCAAGGAAGCGGTCCCTCGTGGCATAGGCGCGCCGGTCACCTGGTCAGACGACACCGTACAGACGGTCGCCGGCATCACCAAGTCCGGGCACGATGTATCCGCGCTCGTTGAGCTTCTCGTCCATGGCGCCGGTGACGATGGTGACGGGGACGTTGAGATCTGCCACGGCTGCCTCGAGCCGCTTGATGCCCTCGGGTGCGCACAGCAGGGTGATCGCTGTGATGTCGTCGGCGCCGAGGTCGACCAGGTACCGGATGGCCGTGGCAAGGGTGCCGCCGGTGGCAAGCATCGGGTCGAGGACGTAACACTGCCGTCCGGACAGGTCATCGGGCAGGCGGTTCGCGTAGGTCGTCGCCTCGAGCGTCTCCTCGTTGCGAACCATGCCGAGGAAGCCGACTTCGGCACTCGGCAGCAAGCGCACCATGCCGTCCAGCATGCCCAGGCCGGCCCGCAGGATCGGCACGACCAACGGTTTGGGACTGGCCAGCTTGACCCCCGTGGTCGGGGCGACGGGAGTCTCGATGTCGAACGACTCGACGCGGACCTCGCGGGTCGCCTCATACGCCAGCAGGGTCACCAGCTCATCGACGAGTCGACGGAAGGTGGTGGAGTCGGTGTTCTTGTCCCGCAGCGCCGTGAGCTTGTGGGCGATCAGCGGATGGTCAGCAATGTGGACGCGCATAGGCGAAACTTAGCGCGTGATCGAACCTCCAAACACGGCGCGCCTCACAATCGACGAGCAGTATGCCGTGTGGATGGGCCAGGCCCTCGGCGCCGCCTCTCGAGCGCTTGCCTCGGGCGACGTGCCCGTCGGCGCGCTGGTGCTCTCCCCCAAGGGGGAGGTCCTCGGTGTCGGGCACAACCTCCGCGAAGCGAAGGGCGACCCGACCGCCCATGCCGAGATGGTCGCCATACGTTCTGCCGCAGCGGCATTGGGCCAGTGGCGGCTCGAGAACTGCACTCTCGTCGTCACCCTCGAGCCGTGCGTCATGTGCGCAGGCGCGCTGATGCTGTCGCGGATCGACCGTCTGGTGCTCGGGGCCTGGGATCCCAAGTCCGGTGCCTGTGGGTCGGTCTGGGACGTCGTGCGTGACCGTCGGGCCACGCATCGGGTCGAGGTGATTGGCGGAATTCGTGAGCAGGAGTGCTCGCAGATCCTGCTCGATTTCTTTGCCGACCACCGTCTCTAGTAACCTCCACCACGGTGGCGTGTCCGAGCGGCCAAAGGAGCACGCCTCGAAAGCGTGTGTGGGTGAAAGTCCACCGTGGGTTCAAATCCCACCGCCACCGCGGTTGAGCTGCGGAAACGCCGGTCCAGTCCTTCGGGGTCGGGCCGGCGTTTCTGGCTTTTGTCTCAGTTCTTGTCACATTTTGGTCCGCTTCACGGGCGCCTCTGCGTTCGAGCCCGTTCGTCGGGGTTCACTGAGGTTCATCCCAGTGCGTTCGTCGTTCGGTATTGACCGAACAGCGAACGATCCGGGACAATGGAGGGATGAACGCGACCCGAGGGCTAGCCGGTGTAGAGGCGCTGTCCGAGGCGTTGTCCCAGGTCGGTCTGACCTTGCACGCTCACATTCGTGGCGCCCGACGCGAAGCCGCTGAAGCGGTGGTGCGCAGCCCAGCGGGGGACGAGTGTGCGGTCGTCGTCAAGCAGATGTCCCTGGCGAATGTCGATGCGTTGCAACGACTTTCGCGTATTGCCTCCTCTGCAGACGACTCAGCTGGGCCGGTGCTGGTCGTCGTGGCGGATCGGATCCCGCAACCGTCGCGGGACTGGCTGGGTGAGCATGACGTGTCGTGGCTGGACCTGCGCGGGCACCTCCGGTTGGTGGCGCAGGGGTTCTTCATCGACGCTGACGTGACCTCGCAGCGTGAACGCCCGGCCCGGTCCAGCGCCTTGGCGGGGCGGGTGGGGTTGGAGGTGGCAACCCTGTTGCTCGCCGAACCGGGGCTCCCGCCGGGGGTGCGGTCCATCGCTTCGCGGCTGGATCGATCCGCCAGCACCGTCTCAGAGGTGCTGAAGATCCTGCGCGAGCAGGAGCAGCTTGACCGATATGGGTTGACTCGCCCGGCTGACTTGTTCTGGGAGGTTGCCGCAGTGTGGCGACCGGCCGGTGCGGATCTCGCCAGGGTTCCGGACCCGGATGACCGCGCGGTCAGCCACGCGTTGGGGCTGGAACCGGTCCCGGTCGAGGGAGCTCGCGGTTGGGCGCTGACCGATACCCTCGCGGCAATGTCGTATGGCGCGCCGGCTGGCGTGCGCACGGATCACCCTCCGGACTTTTATGTCCCCGACGGGGCAACGCTGCGGCGGGCGGTCCAGCTCCTGGGCCCGGCGAGAACGAGCTCCAGCCGCGTGGCAACCGTTCGGGTTGCGCCGGTGCCGATGGTCTGCGAGCAACGGGTCGACCCGCTGATACTTCCCGCGGGCAAGGGCGGTTGGCCGCTGGCACACCCGGTCTTCGTGGCCCTGGACCTCGCCAAGGATCCCGGTCGTGGCCGGGAGATCCTGGGCGCCTGGACACCACCGAAGCCGTGGAAACGTGTCTGGTAACCCGCCCCCACGCGTGGTGGACCTGATCGGGTCCTCGATGGAGGCCATCGTGATGGCCATCCCTGAGGTCGCGACCCGCACTGGTCGCCCGGTGATCATCGTCGGTGGCCTTGCCGTCATCTGCCGGCTCAGTACGCCCTACCGCGCCACGACCGACCTGGATACCGTCAATCGCCGACATGAAGGGGAGCCGGCCCAACTGGAGGTTCTACTTGCCTCACCGGGCGCCACGGCCAGCGGCCCGGCAGGTGCACTGGTCCCCACCGCCGCAGGACCGGTCCAGGTCGATGTCCTTGAGGTCAGCGACACCGACCTGTCGCCCCTTCCGGAGGACCCGACCCACAGGCTTCACGTCCTGTCCCACGACTGGGCCGCCGCGACTGCGACCGAGCTCATCATCTGTGCCGGCGCCCGCGTCGAGGTCAGAGTTGCCGTCGCCGAACCGGGCCCCTTGGTGGCGATGAAGCTGCAGTCGGTGATGAACCGCGGACGGGCCAAGGAAG
>JAYSQH010000165.1:0-12182 GCA_043721655.1 Phycicoccus sp.
TCGCGCTGCCGCTGCCCGAAGCGGTCAAGAATGACCTGGCCGACTTCCTCGAGCCTCGTCAGGAGGCGGGGGCCCAGAGCCTCGGCCTGCGCTGGACCATGCCCGAGCAGTGGCATGTCACCCTCGCCTTCCTGCCTGACCTGGCTGACCGGCATACGGATGAGCTGTTCGAACGCCTCGAGCGCGCCACGCTGCGACGAAACCCATTGGTATTGCGACTGGTTGGCGCGGGTGCCTTCCCGAACGCCACACGCGCCAAGGTTCTCTGGACGGGAGTCGAGCACGACGGAGAAGAGCTGATGAGGCTGGCAGGCGGGGTCCGGGCGGCTGCCTCGAAGGCAGGCACGACGGTGGGTGGGGGACGATTTCACCCGCACCTGACGCTGGCCCGGCTGGGAGTCGCCACGGACGTCACGCACCTGCTTGATGCGCTGGAACAGTACGAGAGCCCGTCCTGGCAGGCCCGTGAGATTGCGCTGATCGCCTCGTATCTCGGGCAGGGGCCGAACGCCCGGCCGCGCCACGAGGTTCGGGCGACCTTCAGACTCGGCCCCGCCTGACATGGGAAGGACGTGGCTATGGCGGCGGCTGGTCACCAGGGGCGTGGAGCTGGTCGTCATGGTGATCGCGGTCTATCTCGGCGGGGTCAGCGCGACCAGCCTCTTCCCGACCACCGTGCAGACCAGGCACTACAGCGCCGAGGTGCGGATGTCGGCCCTGCCGACATCCACGTCGACGATCCACAGCCCGACGACCTTCGGCGATCTCAACCTCAAGTTCACCAGTCTGTTCCTGGCACCCGGGGTTGATGCGACGGTGGAGGTCCGCGACACGATCACCGAGCTGTTTGACGACCGGCGTGTGTCGATCGAGGCCTTCCAGCCGTCGGGCCGGGAGATCAGTGAGGCGCTCGGCTCGGGCATCACCGAGCTCGGCCTGAAGTTCTCCGGAGGGGTCCTGGTCGTGGGGTTCGGGGCGATCGCCCTGATCGCGTACGCGCGGCGCCGCGCCCCCACCCGGCGGCAGGTCGTGTCCACCGGCGTCGCCGCGCTGCTGGCAGTCGCCGGCACCGGCCTCGGGGTCTGGGGGACCTACCAGCCGGGCCAGCTCTCGAGCTTCACCACGACCGGGCTGCTCAGCACGGTCCGTAGCAATGCGGGGCTGCTGGCCGGCGTGGAGGCGCGCGCCGAACAGGTCACGCCGTACGTGAAGAACCTGCTGGCTCTCTCTCAGGCGCTGCAGTCGAAGTTCGTCCCCGCGGACATCACCAAACCGCCGGCCGCCCGGTTCCTGCTGGTCTCGGACATCCACGGCGCGAACCAGTACCCGGTGATGAAGCGGATCATCGATGACGAACACATCACCGCGGTCATCGACTCGGGCGACCTGCTCAACTTCGGCAGCGTCACCGAGGCCGAGCTGTCCGGGATCTTCACCTCGATCGGGAAGCTGGGCGTTCCTTATATCTTCGTGCGCGGCAACCACGATGCAAGCAGCGCCGGCGACCAGTCGTTGCTGCAGCGGATGGCCCGGATCAAGAACGTCGTGCTGCTGGAGCCGACACCGCAGTCCTACACCGAGGTCACCGTCGACGGCGTGGTGATTGCCGGCTTCAACGACCCGCGGTTCTTCGGTGACGACAACAAGAACAACAACGAGAAGCAGCGGCCGGCGGCCGACGCGTTCAACAAGGCGTATGCCGACCATCCCCGTCCGGACATCGTCGTCTCGCACGAGCCCGGCGCGGTCAAGCTGGTCGACTCCGCGACGACGCTGGTCAACGGCCACATGCACAAGGAGGAGCTCGAGGGCAGTCGCATCGGTGTCGGCACCTTCACCGGCGGTGGCACGGTGAGCCACGTGGTGTACGAGCAGGGCCGGGGCACCCAGACGGGCGACCAGACGGGCGAGCTCGCGGGCCAGCCCTATGGGTTTGACATCGCGGTGTTCAGCCAGAGCTGCGACCTGGCGTCGCTGACTACGTTCACCTACCGCAACCTGATCCAGGGCAGGCCCGCCTACGACAACGTCAGCGTCATCAACGGCAAGACCATCTCCACGCGCGAGCCCGGTGAACGGACCTGCGGGACCGACCTCGGCGTGAGCCGGACGACGGTTACCCTCGGGGGGTGAACAGCGAAGCGGTCGCCAGAGAGGGCTTGACAGGGGAGGCCTCGCGGCTAGCGGCGGCGGGCCGGCATACGGCACCGACCTCGCGGTGGGTGGATCTGGGCGTGCCCGTCCACTACGTCGATCACGGCGGTCCCCCGGACGCACCCTTGCTCGTGATGGTGCACGGGCTGGGGGGTTCGTTGGTCAACTGGGCCTCCCTTGCTCCCCTGCTCACCAGTACCTGTCGCGTGATGGCGTTGGACCTGGTCGGATTCGGCCACACCAAGGCGGGCGCAAAGTCGACCTCGATCGACGCCAACCAGATCATGCTTCAACGGTTCCTGAGCGAGGTCGTCGGCGGCCCGGCGATCCTGGTCGGCAACTCGATGGGCGGGCTGATCACGATCCTTCAGTCGGCGCGACACCCCGAGACGGTCACGGCTGCAGTGCTCATCGACCCTGCCGTCCCCCCCGCGCTGGGATCGCGCCCCGATCCACTCGTGGCCGCCGCCTTCGGGATGTATGCCGTGCCCCACCTCGGCCGCGCGATGCTCAAGGCCCGTCGCAAGGTGCGTTCACCAGAACAGCTCGCCATGGACGTCCTGCGGCTGTGTTGCGTGGATCCCTCGCGGGTGCAGGCCGACGTGCTCGAGCAACACATGGAGGTGGCGCGGGCCCGCTGGGCATACCCCGCCGTCGACGAGCAGTTCCTCGGTGCGGCTCGTTCGATGTTGAGGGTGCTCGCCCGGCGCCGCTCGCTTCTCGCCGACATGAGGTCGATCCAGGTGCCAGTGCTGCTGTTGCATGGGGAGAAGGACCGACTCGTGTCGATCGGAGCAGCCCGGGCGGTCGCGGCGGCGAACCCGTCGTGGCGCTTCAGGGTGGCCCCGGACGTCGGGCACGTGCCCCAGCTCGAGGTGCCGGAGTGGACTGCCGGCCACATCCTTGACTGGCTGGCAACCGATGCTCGCGACGTTGCACTGCTAACGAAGGGATGAGTGTGGAACAGCTCAGTGGTCTCGATGGGTGGTTCCTCGCGATGGAGACCCGCACGGTGTTCGGGCACGTCGGGAGTGTCTGCATCGTCGACGCCAAGAGCGCGCGGTCACGCCTGACCCTCGAGCACCTTACGCGCGTCATCGAGTCCCGGCTGCCGCTGGTTCCTCTCTTACGCCGGAGGCTGGTCACGGTGCCGCTCGGCCTCGACCATCCGTACTGGATCGAGGACCCGGAGTTCGACATCGAGTTCCACGTCCGGGAGCTCGCGCTGCCTTCTCCCGGAAACGACAGACAGCTGTCCGAGCAGGTGGCCCGGCTGCACGCCCGGCCACTGGACCGCAGCCGTCCGCTCTGGGAGCTCTACCTGATCACCGGACTTCGCGGCGGACGTGCGGCGATCTACTCCAAGATCCATCACGCCGCGATCGACGGCGTCTCCGGCGGCGACATCCTCACCGCCGTGCTCGACGTGTCGCCCGAGGGCCGTGAGCTGCCCGCGGTCGAGGTCTTCGAGGGTGAGGAGCCGCCGGACCCCACCTGGCTGCTGGCCCTGAGCGCGGTCAACCTGGCTCGTCAGCCGCTGCGGGCGGTCCGCGTTGCCACCGACCTGGCTCGCTCGATTCCTGGGATGGCCAACGCCCTTGGCTCCCCGATCGCCCATCGCCTGGCCGGTCGGGACGACGGAGACCTGCTCTCCCAGACCGGGCTGCGCGCGCCGAGCACGCCGTTCAACGCGCCTATCTCTCCGCATCGAAGGTGGGCCTTCGCCGATCTGCCGCTGGGCGAGGTCAAGAGCCTTCGGAGGGGCTCTGCGGGCACCGGGCTGACCGTCAACGACGTCGTGATGACGTTGTGTGCCGGGGCGCTGCGTCGTTGGCTGCAGCTGCACGACGCGTTGCCGACTGCGCCTTTGGTCGCGGCGGTTCCGGTGTCGGTGCGCACGATGGACCAGAAGGGCGATCACGGCAACCGCGTGTCGATGATGTTGGCTCCACTGCCGACCAACCTGTCCCACCCGGGGGAGCGGCTGGGCGCCATGCACGAGGCCATGCGCGCCGCCAAGGAGCAGCACGACGCCATCCCGGCCAGCCTGCTCGGCGACGTCACCCAGTTCGCCATGCCGGCACTGGCCAACCAGGCCTGGCGGCTGTCCGCCGGGCTGAGGTTGATGGAACGGGTGAACCCGTTCAACCTCTTCATCTCCAACGTTCCCGGTCCGAACGTGCCCCTCTATTTCGCCGGCGCCGAGGTGTTGGCGTACTACCCGGTGTCGGCCCTCGTGGACGGCCAGGGGCTGAACATCACGGTGATGAGCTATTGCGGCAGCCTGTACTTCGGACTGGTCGCCTGCCGCCAGCTGGTGCCGGACCTGGACGTCATGGCGGGTTTCTTGCGCGATGAGCTCGACGCCCTCAGCGCAGGGATGCAGACTTGACGGACGCAGCCGTGATGGAAGCAGACGTCATCGTGGTCGGGGCCGGCCTCGCCGGTCTGGTTGCCACCGCCGAGCTGATCGCGGACGGCAAGTCCGTCATCGTCGTGGAGCAGGAGTCGGCGCAGAACTTCGGCGGTCAGGCGTTCTGGTCGTTCGGCGGCATCTTCCTCGTTGACTCCCCCGAGCAGCGCTGGATGGGCATCAAGGACAGCGTCGACCTGGCCTGGCAGGACTGGGAGGGATCGGCGGGTTTTGACCGCGACCGTGAGGATCACTGGGCCAGGCAGTGGGCCCGCGCCTACGTCGACTTCGCCGCCGGAGAGCAGCGCGAGTGGCTCCGCCAGCGCGGCGTGCGGTTCTTCCCCGTCGTCGGGTGGGCCGAGCGTGGCGACGGCCGGGCGCTGGGCCACGGCAACTCCGTCCCGCGCTTCCACGTCACCTGGGGCACCGGGCCGGGCCTCCTCGAGCCGTTCGTACGCAGGGTCCGCGCCGGTGTGGCCGAGGGCCTGGTCACGCTCGCCTTCCGGCATCAGGTCGACGCGCTGACCATGACAAACGGGTCCAACGGGACCGCTGGCGCCGTTGACGGAGTGCGCGGAAGCGTTCTGGCGCCTTCGGAAGCGCCCCGGGGCGTGGCCACGTCCCGGGAGGTCGTCGGTGACTTCACCTTTCGCGCTCAGGCGGTGATCGTGACCTCGGGGGGCATCGGCGCCAACCACGACCTCGTGCGGGAGAGCTGGCCCGAACGCCTTGGCACCCCGCCCGCCAAGATGCTCACCGGAGTCCCGGCATACGTCGACGGCCGGATGCTCAGCATCTCGGAGACCGCGGGGGCGAACATCGTCAACCGCGACCGCATGTGGCACTACGTGGAGGGCATCCAGAACTGGGACCCGGTCTGGCCCGGACACGGCATCCGGATCCTGCCCGGCCCGTCGTCGATGTGGTTCGACGGGGCTGGTCGGCGGCTGCCGGCACCCTTCTTCCCCGGCTTCGACACCCTCGGCACCCTCGCGCACCTGCGCACCACCGGTCACGACCACTCCTGGTTCGTCCTGACCCAGAAGATCATCGAGAAGGAGTTCGCACTGTCGGGCTCCGAGCAGAACCCCGACCTCACCGGCAAGAGCATCCGGCAGGTGCTGAGCCGGGTGCTGCCGGGGGCACCCGGACCGGTCGAGGCGTTCAAGGCCAACGGCGCCGACTTCGTGGTGGCCGACACCCTGGCCGAGCTGGTCGACGGCATGAACCGCCTGACGCCAGAGGCAGTTCTGGACCTGGGTGACCTCGAGCGGCAGATCGTCGCCCGCGACCGCGAGATGGGCAACACGTTCAACAAGGACGCGCAGATCACGGCGATCCACGGGGCGCGTGCGTACCGTGGTGACAAGCTGATCCGCACCGCCGCACCCCACCGGATCCTCGACCCGAAGGCTGGTCCTCTTATCGCCGTCAAGCTGCACATCCTGACCCGCAAGACCCTCGGCGGGCTGCAGACCGACCTGACCTCCAGGGTGATGCGGGCCGATGGTTCGCCGCTGCCCGGGCTGTATGCCGCAGGCGAGGTTGCCGGGTTCGGCGGTGGCGGAATGCATGGGTACCGCTCGCTCGAAGGCACTTTCCTGGGCGGCTGCCTCTTCTCGGGACGGGCTGCCGGCCGCGCCGCAGCGGGGGCGCTGGCATGAGCCCGCTGCACGAGCACGAGCGTGCCACCGACACGGTCAGCTGGGGCTTTCAGATCACCGCGGCGTGGGCGCTGCGTTTCCTCATCGTGGTGGTCGCCCTGTTCGTGCTGCTCACCCTGCTCAACTCGGTCAGTCTCGTCACCATCACGGTGATCGTCGCGGTGATGATCTGTGCGTTGTTGCAACCAGCCGTCGGTCTGCTGATGCGCTATGGGGTGCCCCGGATCCCGGCGGCGATCCTGGTTTTCGTGCTCGGGATGTCCACGCTGGTCGGTGCCGCCTGGTTCGTCGTTCAACAGGTCTCCGCGAACTCCGCCGAGCTTGGCAGCCAGCTGCTGGACGCCGTCGGAACCATCCGCAACTGGCTGGTCACCGGCCCGCCGAAGATGTCCGAGCATCAGGTCACCCAGCTGATCGACGACCTGACCAAGACCATCACCGAGAACCGCGCCAGCCTGGCGCAGGGTGCGTTCGCCACCGCCAACAGCGCGCTGGTCGTGGTCGGCGGGACGGTCTTCTGCCTGTTCGCCACCTTGTTCCTGTTGACCGACGACGGAGGCATCTGGCGATGGGTCGTCCGCCTCTTCCCGTCGGAGGCCCAGGCCAAGGTGGCCCACGCCGGCAACGTGGCCTGGCGGACGCTGATCGCCTACATGCGCAGCACCGTCCTGCTGGCGCTGATCAACGCGCTCACCATGGTTGTGGTCATGCTCATCGCCGGTATGCCGCTGGTGGTCCCGTTGGGCGTGCTGTTGTTCCTGGGCTCGATGATCCCGCTGATCGGCATGCTGGTGGCCGGCGTCGTGGTCGTCCTGGTGGCCCTGGTGACCAAGAGCCTGGTGATGGCACTGGTGATGGCGGTCGCGCTGATTCTCACTATCCAGCTCGAGGGCAACCTGCTCAATCCCTTCATCCTTGGCAAGGCGGTGCAGATCCACCCGCTCGGCATCCTGATGGGGGTCACCGCCGGCACCATCCTTGGCGGGATCTTCGGTGCCTTCATCGCCGTTCCGCTGGTCGCCGTCCTGAACAACGTGGCCAACGACGTCCACGGTCGCGACCTGGGGGGGCCGCGCCCGGCCTGAAAACCTAGGTTCGGCCGGGATCGACGTGGTCGTGATGCGTCCCGCTCTGGGTCCATCGCACCGACAGCACCACCGCCAGCGGCCACAGCGCCTGCGCCCCTGCGGCCGCTCGCTCGGCCAGCCCCACCCTCTGGCTGTTCGCCACCAGCTCGGCGAAGAACCACGCGAGGGCCAGCAACAGCGCAGACGTCGCCGCCGCGGATACACGTGGTCCGAGGAAAGCGGCGACGGCTGGCCCGGGTGACCGCGGGCGGACCCATGCGAACGCGGGCCACACCGCGAGCGCCACGAACGAGAGCGCTGCCGCGGTGGTGTGCGCCCGTGAGGAGCCACCACCCGCCGGCAGGGGAAACACGGCCACCAGCAACGTGGCCAGCCCGCCGAGCCCATGAACCAGTCGTCCGGGCGTGGCCGCAGGGGCGAGCCCCAGTGCCGTTACGAGATGCGACAGTCCGACGCCCACCAGAGCGCCTGTCATCAACCAGCGGTAGGGAGTGCCCTGCGCGGCCAGCTCGCTGATGGTGCGCACGCCGCCGTCAAAGGGCGTCGGCTGGACGGCCGCGGCGACGGTCCATCCGCCGATGAGCAGGACCGGAGCGGCAACGGATGAGACCAGAGTCCACCACGGCACGCGTCGCATCAGCAGACCATACGCCGAGCCCATCCAGCCTCCGGCGCCACCGGGCTAACGTGGAGGCGTGGCCGACCCTGCGCAGCGGAGAATGCCGTGACCGTCATTGGCCAGCTGGTGACCCGGCTCGCCGGCGGACGCCTGATCACCGACCCCGATGTCATCGATGCATACCGGCGCGACCACGCCCACCTCGTCGAGCCTGGGGCACCGTTGGCCGTCCTGTTGGCCGACACCGTCGAGGACGTTTCCGTCGCCCTCACGTGGGCGAGCGAACACGGCATACCGGTGGTTCCGCGTGGGTCGGGAACGGGGCTTTCCGGGGGTGCGACCGCCACGGATGGCTGCCTCATCCTGAGCACCGCACGGATGACGGTGATCCGCGAGGTGTCTGCAGAGGACCAGCTGGCGGTGGTCGAGGCTGGTGTCATCACCGCTGACGTCGACCGGGCGGCGCGCGAGGTCGGGCTGATGTACGCGCCCGACCCCAGCAGCTTCGAGATCTCCACGATCGGTGGCAACATCGCGACGAATGCCGGCGGCCTTCGTTGCGTCAAGTACGGCGTCACCGGTGACTCGGTGCTCGGCCTGGAGGTCGTCCTCGCTGACGGCCGCATCATCCGAACCGGCCGGCGGACCGTCAAAGGTGTTGCGGGCTATGACCTGACCAGCCTCTTCGTCGGCTCGGAGGGGACGCTGGGCGTGATCACCAGCGCCACCATGAAGCTGCGCCCTCGCCCCGTGGTCGAGCCGGTCACCGTCGTCGGTAGCTTCTCGTCGGTGCGCGCCGCGGCCCAGGCAGTCGCGGCGGTGGTCCGCGAAGGACTTGGCCCGAGCCTGCTCGAGCTGATCGACCAGAACACGCTGAGGTCGATCAACGAGTGGAAGCACATGGGTCTGGACGAGGACATGGCGGCCATGCTTCTGGCTCAGGCTGACGGTATCGACGCGGCGGACTGCGCGGCTGCCCTGGGGGCTCAGTTCGAGGCTGCTGGCGCCGATTCCGTTGCAGTCTCAAGTGATCCGGCGGAAGCCGCGCAGCTGCTCGAGATCCGCAGACTGGCTCTGCCTGCCGCCGAACGGCTGGGCACGTGTCTGGTGGAGGACATCGGGGTGCCCCGGTCGAAGCTCCCCGACATGTTCGGGAGGCTGGAGCAGATTGCGACGCATCATCAGGTCCGGGTGTTGACCGTTGCCCACGCGGGCGATGGCAACCTGCATCCGATCTTCGTCTTCGACCCGACCGCTGACGGCAGCGTGCCAGCCAACATCTGGGCTGCGGCCGACGCCGTGTTCCGCGCCGCGCTGGACCTCGGTGGCACTCTGACCGGCGAGCACGGCGTGGGAGTTCTGAAGCGGCGTTGGCTCGAGCTAGAGCTCGGCGCCGACGTGATGGACGTTCATCGTTCGATCAAGAACGCCCTGGACCCGGCTGGAATCCTCAACCCCGGCAAGGGATTCTGACCTCCGCCGGTTCTATAGGTACTGCCCCGTCGGCCCGCCGTCCGATGAGACCGGGCGGCCCGGAAAACCCGCACTGGCGTCGGGGCCTGAGCCGGCCTCAGTGCCGGAGTGGCCCGGCGGGAGCGCCCTGCGGATGTTCTGCAGCTGCTGCTGGGCCGCCATCTGCTGGGCGAAAAGCGCAGCCTGGATGCCATGGAACAGTCCTTCGAGCCAGCCCACCAGCTGAGCCTGCGCGATCCGAAGCTCGGCGTCGGAGGGCGCTGTGTCGTTGAACGGCAACGTGATTCGCTCAAGCTCCTCGATCAGCTCCGGAGCCAGGCCCTGCTCCAGCTCAGTGATCGAGCGACGGTGGATCTCGGCCAGCCGGGTGCGACCGGCCTCGTCCAGCGGCGCGCTGCGGACCTCCTCGAGCAGCTGCTTGATCATCGACCCGATGCGCATGACCTTGGCCGGCTGCTCTATCTGATCGGCGGGGTTGCTGACAGCTTCGCCCTCGCCGGGCGAGTCGGCAATGCCCATGCCGTCCTGGGTGACGACGACGACGCGATGTGACTTGCCCTCGTCCGTGGAGCCCTGCTGCTCGTCCTGCGATGGGTTCATGACTCCATCCTGCACCCTTAGGCCGGGCTTGTTGTCGGCTCCTGGAGGCGGCGTGTGACGCGGCGGACCCGCCAGATCTGGGTGATCAGCGTGACCCAGATAGCGGCCACGATGGAGAACAGAACAATGACCATGACGTTGCCGACGCCGGCCAGCGGTTTGGCGGGGGCAGGGTGGTATGCGGACCGGGCGACCGTCACGTTGACGGTGGTGCTGGACGTGATCGGCTTGGCGTCCGCCGTGGCGGTGTAGGTGGCGAAGAACTCCTGCAGCCCCTTGGCTGTGGGTTTGTACAGGTGGTCGGCGTCGCCCCCGAGCGTCAGCCGGGCGATGCCGGCCTTGTCGGTGGTGGCCGAGCCGAGCGGGACGAGCCGAGCGGGGGTGCCGAACTCCCTGGTGGAGAACGAGAACGCAACGTCCGCCTTGGCCACAGGGTGGCTGCCAGGACCGGTGAGCGTCGCAGTGAGCTGGATCAGCCCGCCATTCTCGACGCCGTTGATGGTGATCTTGTCTGCCTTCGAAGGCGCACTGACAAGTGCCATCGACGCGCTCGCCGACAAGATCTGGGCCGTCGCGGCACTGGCTGGTTTGGCCGTACCCACGCCGAACATGCCCAGCAGAGCCACCAGCAACAGGACGCCCGTCGCGCCGGCGACGCGGTGGGCCGTGCCCGGCGCGCCGGCCAGCTTGGCGTCGCGACCCTCAGGAACGGCCGACTCGCTGACTGGTTGAGGGGTCGTCGCCAGGGCCTCGGCCTCCTGGATCTCCTCGATCTCATGGATGGACAGAATCGGCACGACGCGGAAGAGCAGCATGAGCAGCAGCGGGATCGCGGCGGTCGCGGCGAGGGTGATCGAGATAGGGACCCAGGTGAAGTGGTATCTGCCGAAGCTGCCGGTCATGGTGTCGTAGGTGGCAGGTCCGACGACCATGAGCATCCGCTTGACCCACATCATGGGCACGACGAGGGCGGCGGCGACAATCATGCCCCGCAGGTTCCTGGTCCATGGCAACGCGATGAGCAGCAGCGGCAGCACTCCGCCGAAGATGGCGAAGAGCCAGAACCACAGGGCCAGCCGGCCGGTGAGCAGCTCGGTGAACACCGCAGCCGTGCCACGATCCGCGACGTAGGAGCCGGGAAGCAGGTCGGCGAACGTCAGGTAGATGTACGTGGCCGACAGCGTGGCCATGATGAACCCCAGGCGGATGAAGTGCCGCTCGGTGATGAACGCCTCCAGGTGGTAGCCGCGACGGAAGCCGGCCACGACCAGGATGACCAAGGCCACCCCGGAGTAGAGCGCTGCGACGACGAACTGGGGTGCCCAGATGCTCTCGTGCCACCACGGTCGGCTGGTGGACGCGAAGGCCCAGGCCAGGACGGAGTGCACGGATACGGCCAGCGGGATGATCATGATGGAGACCAGGCCGAGGGCGCCGGCCAGGACGCGTCGCTGACGTGGCGCCCCGACCCAGCCGCGGGCGATCGACGCGTACAGGCTTGCCCTGCTCCGGCCCAGCTGCGGCCCATGCTCCTGGCCCAGGATGGCCATGTCGGGCACCAGCGGGAGGGCGAAGAACACGACGGACGCGAAGATGTAGGTCAGGACGGCGACCATGTCCCAGAAGACCGGAGCGGACAGGTTGGGTCGGGTCACCAGCTCCCAGAGTCGGACGGGGTTACCCAGGTGCGGGATGATCAGGGCGGCTCCGATGAGCACGGTGACCACGGCCGTGCCTTCAGCCAGGCGAGTCAGCGGAGCACGCCAGGTGGCGCCGGTCAGCCGCAGGATCGCCGAGACGACGGCCCCGCCGTAGCTGACGCCGATGAACGTCACCACGTCTGCGATGTAGATGGCCCAGAAGGCCTTGTCGCTGTAGCCGGCAACGCCCATCCCGCCCTTGAGCTGGACGACCCAGCCGGCAATACCGGTCAGAACAACCGCCCCGAGGATGCCAACCGCGATCCACCAGCTGCGGGATGGCTTGCCGAAGGGGCGCAGCGACGCCTCGCGGGAGCCGGCAGCGCAGCCGCTCGTCGTCTCTGTGGTCATGTCTGTGGTCATGGTGTTGGCGGTCATAGCCCACCTGTCAGGGTCTGTCCGTGGCCGAGGATGTAGTAGACGCGCGGGTTGGTCCCGAGCTCCTCCTTGTACCGCACCGCGTCGTTCGCC
>JAYSQH010000166.1:0-3185 GCA_043721655.1 Phycicoccus sp.
GGCGGCTCCACTGAATGACCCCGCATCAGATCACCCTGCCCTCAGGCTGAACCGGGCAGCTGGACCTGACGGCGCAGAAGGCGCACGCGTCGCCCCTCGTGGCCACGAATGCTCTCCCTGCCATGCCCTCGGCCGTGACCATTACCAGAGTCTGCGCCCATCCCGGATTGTCG
This sequence comes from Phycicoccus sp., assembly GCA_043721655.1. Classification (GTDB taxonomy): domain Bacteria; phylum Actinomycetota; class Actinomycetes; order Actinomycetales; family Dermatophilaceae; genus UBA4719. The sequence goes on from JAYSQH010000166.1 coordinate 174, forward strand.
TCCGCCGACAACGGCGCCTGCTCCTGCAAGGTGGTCCTGACCCCAGCAGCCCTGCCGACCTGCAGCAACGCCGCGCCGGCCGAGACGGTGCCATGCTCCGCGAACGCGCCGTGCTCGACCGCAACCTGGTAGGCCGCGAGCTGGGCGTTGCGCAGCAGGTCGCTTCTGGAGGGTTTGGCCGAGCCGGTCTTGAGGTCGACGACCCGCAGACCACCATCGCTGTGGCGTTCCAGGCGATCGACGCGACCTTTCAGCACAGCACGCCCCAGCGCCACCTGCATGTCGAGCTCTGCGCCGACACGCTCCCAGCCATCGGCGGCAGACTCCTCGAAGTAGCGGGCCAGCCGGGCCACCATCGTCTGGGCCTCAGAGAGCTGACGACGCGACAACCAGCCGTCGGGCAGCCCCAACCTGCCCCAGCGGACCTCGACCTCAGCCCGCATGGTGGCCTCGTCAGCGTCCCCGAGCTCGGCCGCGATGTCGTGGATCAGCGTGCCGATGTTGGCTGCGCCGACACTCGGGCCGTCGCCTCCGCAGGCCGTCAACAGCCAACGGAGGCTGCACTCGGCGTAGCTCTCAATCCGTGAGGGTGAGACCGAGACGCTCACGCCCTCTGCGCGCAACGGCCGGTCGTCACTCAGCACCGTGAGTGCCCACCACGATGACGGGTCGGCACCCACCACCCTCGCGGCCGCCAACCGGGCCAGCTGCGACGCGGCCGTATGCCGGTCACTCACCGTCGCCCCGACAACCACCTCGCGGCGTAGCTCGGCGACCATCCCGCCCAGCGTCATCGGTCGAGGCACGTCACCGAAGGGCCGCAGCTCGTCGCCGTCGTTGGACTCGTCCGGCGGGTCGACGATGTCGAGATAGACCGAAGGCTGTTCCTCGTCACTGCGCACGGCGGTGACCAGGAGGCGATCGGAGGCGCGACTGACCGCGACCATGAACAGCCGGGTCTCGTCATAGCGGACTGCAGCCTGGGCTGCCCGAAGCGACTGCCCGCGACCGGTGACGACATCGACCAGTTGCTCTGAGCCCAAAAGGGATCCGCGCAGGCGAAGGTCGGGCCAGACGCCTTCCTGGACACCCGCGACCACCACGAACCGCCATTGGCGTCCGGCCGCGCCCGCCGGCGTCAGCAACGAGACGGTGTCGTCACTGGGAGCGCGGGCCACCAGCGTGTCGCCCGCGACGTCCTGACCCCTCAGGTGCTCCAGAAAACCGCGCGGTCCCATCTGGGGCAACCGGTCGACATACTTTGCCGCGGAGTCGAACAGGGCGACGACGGCATCGAGATGACGATCGGCGCGGGCACCGGACACGCCCCCACCAAGAGCGACCCGACGCCAGCTCTCCGCCAGGCCAGTCGCGTCCCACATCGCCCAGAGCACAACCTCGGCGGTCACGCCGGCTGCCCAACGCCGGCCGTCATCGCCGTCGACCGTCCGCGCGGCGATCACTCCTGCGGCGATTGCCTTGGCAACTCTGCGAGCCGCGGCAGCCTCAGAACCCAGCATTGCCAATGTGTTTGGCGCGACCAATCCCTCAGCGAGCAGCTCATCGCTGCTACGGCTGCCGCCGCCGTCCAGCTCGTCCCGGCGCAGAGCCCTCCTGAGTCGCCGCAGTCCGACGGCATCGGCTCCACCGACCGGGGACAGCAGTGTGTCGATCGCCGTCTGCGTGTCGATCGGGTCCGGCTGCCCCATCGCCACGTTCAGGGCGACCTCGAACAAATCGAGGAGAGGACGAACCGCCACGTCATCCCGGACAGCGACCTCGACTAATGGCACTGCAACGGGTACACCGGCGGACAAAAGAACTCGTCGCAGGGTGGCGGTCCGTCCCTGCCCTCGGACGATGACTGCCATGTCGGACCACGGCATACGGTCCAGGAGGTGGGCCTGTCGCAGCTCCGCGGCGATCAGAGCCGCCTCCTGCGAGGTCCCGCGCAGCAGTCTCACATCAGCGCGCCCACCCTCAGCGACGTGCTCAAGCTCGCGGTGGGCTCCCCCGCCCACGGCGCCAATGCGTCGGGTCACCCGACGGGTCACCGCGCGCAGAACCTCAGGTTGCCGGTATGACGTCCCGAGCGTGATCGTCGGACCGTCACCGAACCGGGCATGGTCGGCACCCAGGATGCGGGGGTCGGCGCCACGGAAGGTCTGGACGGCGGCATCCGGGTCGCCGATGAGGACAAGGTCGATGTGAGGGGCATGGACGACCTCAAGCAGCCGGGCCGCAGCCGAGGTCAGCTCCTGGGCGTCGTCGACCACGATCACGCGCAGCGACGACGCCAGTCGCTCACGTGTCTCGGGGTCCTCCTCGAGCAGGTCAGCGGCTGCGCCGAGGATCCAGGCGGGGTCATAGGACCCCGGACGCGAGAAGGCAGTGACCTCGTCGTACTCCGCCAGCACTTGGGCAGCCGCAACCCAGACGGGTCGATCGTGCTGGAACCCCAGGGTGGTGAGGTCATCGGGCTCCAGGCCCCGCTCGACCGCGCGCATGAGCAGATCCCTCAGCTCGGCGCGAAAACCCCTCGTGGCGAGTGCAGCCTGCACATGATCGGGCCAGTCCGGAGCCTTGCCCTCGCCGGAGGCGTGACCGGCCAGGAGCTCTCGCAGGATGAGGTCCTGCTCCGGCCCGCTGAGCAGCCGGGGGCAGGGATCGCCTCGCAGCGCGGCCGCCTGACGCAGGATGCCGAACCCGAGAGCCTGGTGGGTGCGGGCCAGCGGTTCTGTCGTGGTCCCCCCGATCCGGGTGGTGACGCGGTCTCGTAGATCGGCGGCTGCGGTCCTTGACCCGGTGAGGACCAGGCACTGGTCGGGCGCAACCCCGTCCCGGCGAACTCTGTCGACCACGATCTCGATGGCGGTGAGTGTCTTGCCGGTGCCTGGGGCACCCAGTACGCGCAATACCGACTGAGCCGTGGCGCGGTGCGCGACTGCGCCATTGGTGGGTCTGCGATGGCGGACGGCAGCAGCCTGAGCATCGTCCAGGGTGGGCACCTGG
>JAYSQH010000167.1:0-2476 GCA_043721655.1 Phycicoccus sp.
CAGGCGGCGACAGCGGAGGACCCGACGGCGCCAAACCCCCGTGCCAGGCCCTGCCCGACGCCATGACCGCCGGCAAGGTGCCGCACTGGGATGACTACCTGAAAGCGGCAGCGGACACGAGGTTCAACGCCTCCCTCGGCCTGCTCGGCGACCAGGTCGCCAGCCACGGCGGCTGTATCCAAGCCGTGGGTCCGGGAGCGGCACTGGGAGCGGCACGATCCGACGGGATTGTGGACCGCTACCAGCCCTATGACGAATCCACGCTGACGGCTGCGCTGGCCTCTTGCCCAGCCACCCTGATCGACATCGGACCGATCCGCGACCCGGCAGACGTGGATCCCCAAGACGCGTCACCTCCGACCACCACGCGAGCCCAGCAGATCGCGGCGGTCGACGCCAGAGTTGCCGCCGTGCTCAAGGCTGCACCGTCGGGGACCGACGTTGTCCTCGCCACACTCGCCGACGCAGGAGTCACCGAGCGCCTGCGGCTGGTCGCGGCCACCGGGCCCCACTTCGGAACCGGGACGCTGCAGTCGACCTCAACGCGCCAGGAAGGGCTGGTGCAGCTCGCGGATCTGACACCGACAGTCCTCGACCACCTGAGCATCCCGCGTCCGCGGAGCCTGGGTGGCGCACCGCTGAAGTTCGCCCCCTCAAGCGACAATTCCGTGCGGTCGGCCGAGCAGCGCCTGAACGCCCTGCGCGATCTCGACGAGTCCTCCCACGAGGTGCACGGTCTGGTCAAGCCGTTCTTCTACGGGATGGCACTGCTCCAGCTGACGCTGTATCTGATCGCGGCTCTGCTCTGGCGACGCGGCTGGGGCGCTGAGTCTCGGCTCGGCGCGGGGACCAGGTCGCGACACCTCTCGACGGCGGTGCCCCGGCGTAAGAAGCTCCTTGGGGTCACCCGCCAGGTGGCGATCGTTGCGGCGACGATCCCGGTGTCAACGTTCTTGGCCAACCTCCTGCCATGGTGGCGCTTCCCGGTGCCACTGTTGAGCGTGGTCGCCTCGGTCGTGGTCTTTGCCTCGGTCATCTCCCTGCTGGCTCTGCTGGGGCCTTGGCGACGGCAGCTGTTCGGGCCGCTCGTCGTGGTCTGCGTCTCGACAATGGGTGTTCTGGCCGCCGACGTGATGACCGGGTCGCGGCTCCAGCTCTCCTCGCTGATAGGCCTGCAGCCGCTCGTCGGGGGCCGGTTCTATGGCATGGGCAACGTCACTTTCGCGGTGTTCGCCACGGCGACCCTGATGCTCTGCATCGCCGTGGGCGACCATCTCGTCTCCGTCCGGCAACCCCGCATGGCTGCCGCCGCGGTTGCCGTCGTCGGGTCCTTCGCCGTCGTCGTGGATGCGTCCCCTTCATGGGGCAGCGACTTCGGTGGACCGCCCGCCCTTCTGCCGGGTGTCGCCCTGCTGGTCCTGGCGATCCTTCAGATCGAGCTGACCTGGCGCCGGGTGCTGGCGATCGGTGGAGGGACGGGCCTGTTCGTCCTCATCATTGGCTGGCTGGACTGGCTCCGTCCGCCCGAGCAGCGTTCGCACCTGGGCAGATTCGTGCAGACTGCACTTGATGGCGGCGCCTCGGACATCGTCGTGCGTAAGCTCGACCAGAACATGACGCTCCTGTTCGGCAACCTGGTCTCCCTGCTGGTCCCGGTCGTTCTCTTCGCGTCGGCCTACGTCCTGGCCCGGCCCGGATCACGGGCCGCAGGGCCGCTGCGGCGATCTTTCGCACGCGTCCAGCTCCTGCGTCCGGGGCTCATAGCGGTGTTGGTCATGTGGGTGATCGGCTTTGCTCTCAACGACTCCGGAACCGCGATCCCAGCCTTGGGAGCCGCCCTTGCCATCCCCCTGATGATCACGGTGGCGCTCAAGGCTCTTGAGGACGAGACGTTCGCGGGACCCGTGACCACCCGCGCCTCACGACGCGTGCGATAGCCAACAGAACCAGCCAGGCAGCCAGAGGGCCCACCACCTTGCGGAAGCCCAAGGTCAGAGACTCGACGTCAGGGCTCATGGCGACGACACGACCGGGGACATAGGCCATGGCCATCACCGTCAACCTCGCCAGCAGGATCCCATCCAGCGCTGTCGCAGCCACCATCGGCAGCGTGGCCCAGGTGAGCACGTCATACCAGGGCAGCGCATAAGGGGCTGCGACCGCGTAGGCCGTTGCGAGCACAAACGTTGCAGTCATGGCCGACCGCGCCTGCTGGGTGATCGACGCTTGCTGAATCGGTGACATCTGCCCCGCATCGAACCCTTGCTGAGCGGCCGGGGGCGAAAGCGCGAGATGCGACAACGCCCACGCCAAAACCACGATCGTGACGACGGCCGCCACGGACACCACGGCGCGGGCTGAGTCCAGTGGCATCAATGCGGAGAGCACGTTGACGACAGGGCGCCAGACCGTCGCGAGCGACACCCCTTTACCGGCCTTCCCCAGCTGTTCGAACACGTGTGGTCCCGCCCAAAGG
>JAYSQH010000168.1:0-8740 GCA_043721655.1 Phycicoccus sp.
CTCGGCATAGCCGTAGGTGTAGTCGGCCGCACTGCGGCGAATCGAGTCAGCGCCCAACTCGTAACGTACGAAAGGGATCGGGCTCGTATCGGAGCGAAACGGCGTGCCGGTCAGACCGAGGCGACGGGTGGCCGGCTCGAAGGCCTCGCGGATCGCATCGCCCCACGACAGGTTGTCCCCTCCATGGTGGATCTCGTCCAGGATGACCAGCGTGGGGGCGGCCTCGGTGCGCGCCCGGTGCAACAACGGCTTGCTGGCAACCTGCGCGTACGTCACTGCCACGCCGTCATACTCAGCCCCATGGCTCCCGGCGGCGTTGGTGAACCGCGGGTCGATCCGGATGCCGACCCGCGAAGCCGCATCGGCCCACTGCGTCTTCAGATGTTCGGTGGGCGCGACGACGGTGACCCTGGTGATGACGCCGCGGTGGAAAAGCTCGGTCGCCAGACGCAGCGCGTAGGTGGTCTTGCCGGCACCCGGAGTGGCGACCGCGAGGAAGTCACGCGGGGTGGAACGCAGGTACTGGGTCAGCGCGCCGGCCTGCCAGGCACGCAGCTTGGAAGCAGTGCCCCATGCGGCCCGCTCCGGGAATGCTGGTGAGAGACTGGAAGCGGCCGCGGTGCTCATATGCTAATAATCGTAACGGGATTCGGCCACCGACATGCCGCGACCCAGGTGAGACCAACGACGTCGCGATGTGCTATTGCATGCTGCTGCCAGAGAGCCGCGGCCCAGTCTTGCGGCTCAGCTCTCGCCGTCGTGCGGACCGCGCAAGCCCGCGTGGATCTCCTTGCAGGTGGGGCACACGGGGAACTTCTTGGGGTCGCGTCCGGGGACCCAGACCTTGCCACACAGGGCGACCACCGGCTCACCGGACAGCGCGCTCTCCATGATCTTGTTCTTGCGGACGTAGTGCGCAAAGCGCTCGTGGTCACCGGGCTCCTGCAGCCGCTCGTCGACTTTTTCGCGCTCGATCACTCCTGTGGTCGTGGACGGGGACGAAGAAGGGTCAGAGGGCTGCCGCCGGGGTGCGAACGGATCGTTCGGGTCGTCCAGTCCGCTGACAACGGCACGCAAGTCACTCATAGGCCCAAGTCTATCCAAGCCGGTAAGCCGGGTGCTCCGGTGCTGCACGAGGTCTCAGTTCATCGTGGGGTCGTGAGGGAAGGACGCGACCAGCGCGAGATTGCCACGTTGTCGGCGCAGCACGGTGGTCCACAACGTCTCCGGCTCGGGGTTGAAGGCGTCGCGCGCCTCGGACTCCACGACATACCAGCCTCCATCGCGGATCTCCTGCTCGAGCTGACCCGCGGACCACCCCGCGTATCCGGCGAAGATCCGGAGCCCGGCCACCGCGCGCATCACCACTACCGGCGGGATGTCGAGGTCGACGATCCCGATCCCGCCGAACAGCAGTCGCACCCCCAGCGGCTCCTCCTGCTTGTCGCCCGGGACGGTCACCAGACCCAGCGCAGTGTCCATGGCGACCGGCCCGCCCTGGAAGACCGTGGGCGGATCGGTGACGTAGTCCTGCCAGTCGGGCAGCACCGCCGACACGGGTGCCGTCAGCGGGCGGTTGAGAACGACTCCCTGGGCGCCCCCCTCGTCATGCTGCAGCACGAGCACGACGCTGCGCCAGAAGATCTCACCGACGGTCCGCGGTGTCGCGACCAGCAGCTTGCCGGTGGAGTAGTCGATGCTCACCACACCATTCTCGTGCAAAGCGGGCCCAGGCCGCGCCACATAGCGCAGAAGCCAAACAGCCCGGCCGGAGTGTGCCGGTCGGGCTGTCTGAAGTTGTTCAGGTTGTGTTAGTCGCGCGAGCCCCGGTATCCGCGCGGAACGTCGTTGCTGCGACGGGGACCGGCACCCTGACCACGGCTTCCCTGACCGCCACCGCCGAAGGAGCGACGGAAGGGCTTCTTCTCAGCCTCGAGCACACGCCGCGACTGGCTGGACGGGATGGGCACGCCACTGGGTGCGCGGGCGCCGGTCGAGATCAGCAGCTCGTCGCCCGGAGTTGCCCGGGTCGCGACCACGTCGACACCAGCCTCGCGGGCCAGTCGCTCCATTCCGCGCTTCTGGTGCGGAAGGGCCAAGGTGATGACGCTGCCCTTCTCGCCGGCGCGGGCGGTGCGTCCCGAGCGGTGCAGGTAGTCCTTGTGATCGGCCGGCGGGTCGGCCTGCAGGACGACGCCGATGTTCTCCACGTGGATGCCGCGGGCTGCGACGTCCGTGGCGACAAGAACCGGCAGGCTCCCGTCCTTGAACGCACTGAGCACGCGGTTGCGAGCGCCCTGGGCAAGACCGCCATGCAGTGCGGCAGCAAAGACGCCCTGCTCACGAAGCTGTTCGGCCACGCGGTCGGCGCCGAGCTTGGTTCGCACGAAGACCAAGGTGCGACCTGAGCGGTTGGCGACCTCGGCGGTGATCGACTTCTTGTGCTGAGGGTCGATGAGCAGGATGTGGTGGTCCATCGTGGTGACACTTGCCGTCACGTCATCGGTGGAGTGGGTGACGGCGTCCTTGAGGTAACGGTCGACGACGGCGTCGACACCACGATCCAGGGTGGCCGAGAAGAGCAGCCGCTGGCCGCCTTCCGGGAGGCCGTCGAGGATAGAGGTGATCTCGGGTAGGAAGCCCATCTCGGCCATGTGGTCGGCCTCGTCGAGAATCATGATCGCGATGTCATCGAGCTGGACGGCTCCGCGCTCGATGAGGTCCTTGAGCCGGCCCGGGGTGGCGATCAGCAGGTCGACGCCACGATCGAGAGCCATCAGCTGCGGCGGGTACGGCATACCGCCCGCAACCAGCTTGTGACGCAGGCCCATCACGTGGACGAAGGGCTCGAGAGCGTCGCTGATCTGCATCGCGAGCTCGCGGGTCGGGGTCAGGACCAGGGCACGGGGACGACGAGCCAAGGCCCGGTCACCGGCTGCCAGTCGGGCCAGGGTCGGAAGGCCGAAGGCGAACGTCTTGCCCGAGCCGGTCTGGCCGCGGCCGAGAACGTCGCGCCCAGCCAGGGCGTCCGGGATGGTCGCCGTCTGAATCGGGAACGGGGTCGTGATGCCTTCGCGGGCCAGGCGTTCGACGAGTGCGGCCGGCAGGCCGAGGGCCGCGAACTCGTTGTCCTCGGCGACGGCGACGGGGGTTGTGTCGATAACCGGCCTGGGGGCGTGGCTCTGGTGCGAGCGGGCCGGACGATCCGTGCGCTTGCCATAGTTCTCGTCACGCTTGAAGTCCGACCGGGCCGCACCGGGCTCACGCTTCTCATAGGTGCGGGCCGGACGGTCACCGTCGTAGGTACGAGGCGCGCGGTCATCGCGGTTGCCGTACGACTGTGCCGGACGGTCGCTGCCGAAGGTACGAGCCGGACGATCGTCCCGCTGCTCGAAGCTGCGCGGACCGCGGGTATCGGAGCGGTCGTTGATGCGCGCGGGACGGTCATCCCGGTTGCCGTAGATACGCGGGGGACGGTCGTCGCGGTTGCCGTATGACTGTGCCGGACGGTCGCTGCCATAAGTACGAGGTGCGCGGTCGTCGCGGTTGCCGAAGGAACGAGCCGGACGATCGTCACGACGGTCATTGCCTCGTGAGTCATTGCTGCGCGCGGGACGGTCGTCTCGGTTGCCGAAGGAACGCGGCGCACGGTCATCACGACGGTCGCTGCTTCGCGCGGGGCGGTCATCTCGGTTGCCAAAGGAACGTGCGGGACGGTCGTTGCCGCGCGAGTCACTGCTGCGCGGGGGACGGTCGTCGCGGCCACCGAACGAACGGGGAGCGCGGTCATCACGACCCGCGACGCTGCGGGGCGGCCGGTCGTCATAGGTGCGAGGTTGGGCCTGACCGCGGTGAGCCTTCTTGGGCACGCCGGCGGCGGCGTTTGACTTCTTGGCAGTGGACCAGCGAGCCTTCTTGGGCGCGCCAGAGCTGATACGACTATTCACGAAAAATATCCAATTCGGTACTCGAGGTAGGTACGCCTCGGGCTACCGGTCCAACGGCAACAATGAGAACGAACCTCAGGCGCGATGGTCTTGGCTGCGCCCGGCGGGCCGGAGATAACGGTCGCTATCCGGCAGGGCCCGATGATTCTCAACTGCTTTGTCTGTGACGCTTTGTACACGCCGTAGCCATCGGGTATGCCGAAAGAATATCAGGGGTGGCGACGAGTCCAGACCATATAGGCCAGACCGCCCAGCAGGACTCCGCTGAGATCGGCCACGGCGTCGAACACATCGCCGCTTCGCTGAGGCAGCAGGAAGTGCTGGATCAGCTCGCTGACAGGGGCATGCAGCGCGAGTATTCCGAGTGCCCACCGGGCCCGGATCCCCACCATCAGGGCCGCAAGCGAGGGCACAAAGAAGATGGACAGGTGGACCACTTTGTCGAATCCGTTGATGTTCGGTCCCGAGGGCCCAGAGGGGGCATACACAGCGATCAGCTGCACGGCCACGGCGATACCAAGAGCCAGACGCCACCAGAGATTCGGCGACAGCCTGGGCCTGCCCGGGTCCGGGTTTCCGACACCCGCGCCCGAGGCGCGATGCACGCTCCTCTTGGGTGTCGTCATACGGTCGGAGTGGTCATGCCCGCCCTCGCCGCGGCCTCGACCGCAGCGGCCACAACCGTGGCGACACCCGGGTGGAAGACGCTGGGGATGATGTAGGCGGCGTTGAGCTCGTCCTCGCCGATGATGTTCGCCAGGGCGTTGGCTGCCGCAAACAGGACATCGTCTGTGACCTCCTTGCTCTGGGCGTCCAACAGCCCCCTGAACACGCCGGGAAAGACCAGGACGTTGTTGATCTGGTTGGAGGCGTCGCTGCGTCCGGAAGCGACAACGGCTGCGTGCTGTGAGGCCTCCGCGATGTTCACCTCTGGGTCGGGGTTGGCCAGGGCGAACACGATCGAGTCGTGGTTCATCGTGGCGATGTCCTTGCCGGTGAGCAGGTTGGGCGCCGAGACGCCGATGAAGACGTCGGCTCCGGCGATGATCTCCTTGAGCGTGCCGGTGACCCCTCGCCTGTTGGTGTTCTCGGCGAGCCAGATCAGGTTCGCCCGCCCCTCGCGGGCGATGTCCTGGCGGGCGCCGTGGATCGCGCCCCGGCTGTCGGCGACCACGATGTCGGTGGCGCCGGCCTTCATCAGCAGCTTCAGGACCGCGGTGCCAGCAGCGCCGGCTCCGCTCTGCACGATCCTGACCTCGCTCAGCTCCTTACCGACCACCCGCAGGGCGTTACGCAACGCGGCGAGCACCACGATCGCGGTGCCGTGCTGGTCGTCGTGGAAGACCGGGATGTCGAGCTCGGCGCGCAGCCGGGCCTCGACCTCGAAACAACGCGGGGCCGAGATATCCTCCAGGTTGATGCCTGCGAAGACGGGCGCGATGGCCTTGACCACCGCCACGATCTCGTCGACATCCTGGGTGTCGAGGCAGATCGGGAAGGCGTCGATGTCGCCGAACCGCTTGAACAAAGCCGCCTTGCCCTCCATCACCGGCATAGCGGCCAAGGGGCCGATATTGCCCAGGCCCAGCACCGCGCTCCCATCGGTCACCACCGCGACCGTGTTGCGCTTGATGGTCAGCCTGCGGGCATCGGCGGGGTTCTTGGCAATAGCCATGCACACCCGTGCCACCCCCGGCGTGTAGACCATGGACAGGTCGTCGCGGTTCCGGATCGGCACCTTGGACTCGATCCTGAGCTTGCCGCCCAGGTGCATCAGGAAGGTGCGGTCGCTCACCTTGGCGATCTCCACGCCGTGGACAGCGCGCATCGCCTCCACGATCTCATCGGCATGGGCGGTGTCCCGTGCCGCGGCGGTCACGTCCACCTGCAGCCGCTCATGGCCCGAGGCGGTGACGTCCAGCCCGGTGACCAGCCCCCCTGTGTGCTCGATCGCGGTGGTCAGCTCACTGACGGCGGTGGGGCGGGCCGGAAGCTCCAGCCGGACGGTGATCGAGTTGGACACGGAGGGGATGGCAGTCATGGCGTCATCTTGCCAACTACTGGCCGGTATCGCCTCTTGTGGCCTTTGTGTGCGTGCTTGGCCTTGTGTGCGTGGCGGCTCAGATATCGCCGATGAGCAGGTACCGCTCGTCCAGGATCTCCTTGCCCCAGAGCACCGGGTCGGTCAGCGGCACGATCTCGACCCGCTGGACCAGCGGGCCCACAGCGGCTGCCAGGTCCGCCGCACGCACTCCCCCGGCCCACGGCATACGGGCGTCGTCGGTGTAGTTCTGGTCGCCCACCGACCACCAACGACCTTCGACCAGCAGGAGACGGCCACCCGGACGAAGCAGGGAACGCCAATCGGCGAGCGCGGCGAATGGGTCGGGCAGGGTCCAGAGAATGTGTCGCGCCAGGATCACGTCAACGCTTTCCGGCTGTATCGGCGGCGCCGAGACGTCACCTTGTCTGATCGTGACGCGCTCACCGAACTCTGCGGTCTTGGCCGTGGCCCGCGTGACCATGTTGCCGGCCAGGTCGACCCCCACAACGCGATGACCGAGCCCGGCAACGACCGCGGTCAGCGAACCGGTGCCACAGGCGAGGTCGGCGACGTCACTCGGCTGCGTGGGCAGCCAGCCCTCGAGCAGCACCCGCCAGGCCTCGCGCGTCGCTGGATCACCGAGGCCGTGGTCGGGCTCGGCGTCATACGCGTCGGCGTACTCGTCCCAGTAGGCGGCAATCCCGTCGTTCACGTCGTTCATGGGACTGAGCCTGCCAGTGACCTGCCGACCCGCGCGGGAATGGGCGCCAGATGCTGTCCGTTGCAGACTCCATGAGCCCTATCGAGCTGACCGAGACCACGTTCGAGACGACGATCGCCGAGAGTGACATCGTGCTGGTCGACTTCTGGGCCTCGTGGTGCGGTCCGTGCCGCAGCTTCGCCCCCGTCTTCGATGCGGCTGCGGTCGCCAACCCGGACATCGTGTTCGGCAAGGTCGACACCGAGGCCGAGCAGTATCTCGCTCAGCTGGCCAGCATCACCTCGATTCCCACGTTGATGGCGTTCCGGGAGGGCATCCTCGTGTTCGCCCAGCCGGGGGCCCTGCCGGCTGCCGGGCTGAGCTCAGTGATCGAGAGGGTTCGCGGGCTCGACATGGTGGCCGTCAAGGCCCAGGTCGCCGAAGAGGAAGCCGCGCGTTCGGCTCAGGTCTGACCAGATCGCCCTTGTGGTGAACCAGCCGCAGGTACCCAGCGTGTAACTGGTAGGAGGACCAGTGAGCGACAGCCAGACGGAGCTCATGCAAGAGCTCCACGACGAGCACGCGGCCGCCCTGTGGGGCTACTGCGTACGCCTGACGAACGGCGATCGAGCGCGAGCTCAGGACATCGTCCAGGAAACCCTCCTGCGGGTTTGGTGCAACCCCAAGGTCCTTGACCAGTCCCAGGGCTCGGCGCGCGCCTGGCTCTTCACCGTCGCGCGCCACCTGGTCATCGACGAGTGGCGCACCCGCCGCGCACAGCTCGAGGTAACGACTGCCGAGCTCCCCGAAAGCCGGCCGGTGGGCGATGAGACCGATCGGCTGCTGCAGTCGTGGGTCGTCGCGGACGCGCTGAGCAGGTTGTCCGACGACCACCGCGCGGTCCTTGTCGAGTGCTACTACCGGGGACGCTCGGTGGCCGAAGCCGCCCGACGGCTCGAGATACCCGAGGGAACCGTGAAGTCACGCACGCACTATGCACTTCGGGCCCTGCGCCTGGCGCTGGAAGAAATGGGAGTGGGCCAGTGAGCACCGACGAGTTCGCCCTGTATGACGCGGCGTACGTTCTGGGCGCCCTGTCGCCGGCCGAGCGACGCGAGTTCGAGGATCACCTCAGGGTCTGTGCTGCCTGCGCCAGCTCCGTCGGCGAGCTCGCCGGCCTGCCCGGTCTGATGTCCACCGTCTCGCTCGAGGAGCTGACGGCAGAGGTCGAGGCCCCGCCGGAGACGCTGCTGCCGGCGTTGGCGCGGGCGGTCCGCCGCGAGCGCGGACGACGTCGACTGTTTGCCGGGACGTCAGCTGCCGCGGCGGCAGTCCTGATCGCCGTGGGGGCCACAGCCGTCAGCGGCGCCGACTCCCCTGCCCGACCACCATCTGCACCATCCACGTCGACCGCTCCGGGCTCCGCGAACCTGGCGATGACTGCTGTGGTGCCGTCGCCGGTCACCGCCAGCGCACGCCTGGTCGACATGGCGTGGGGCACCCGCATCGACCTGACCTGCTCGTACAGCGCCAAGGGCTCGTTCCCGGCCGGGGGATACCCCTACGCGCTGGTCCTCATTGACCGAAATGGCGGCGTGCAACAGGTCGCGACCTGGAAGGCAGTGCCGCACCGCCAGCTCGTTGTTCTGGGCGCGAGCTCTCTGGCTCGCCAGGACATCGCCGCTGTGGAGATCAGGACCTTCTCCGGGCGCCCGATCCTGCGGCTGTCCACCTGACTCGACCCGACCGGTGGTCACAGCGAAGGGCCCGATCGCAGGATCGGGCCCTTCGTCATTGACGATGCGCAGCGTGACGTGCCCATGAGTGGTGGAGGTGGCGGGAATTGAACCCGCGTCCGCTGACAATAAACCAGGACTTCTCCGGGTGCAGTGCGCTATGGATTTTCTCGGCCCCAGCGCTCGCACGCACACGTCCACTGACAGGCCCAGTCGTGTAAGAGTCCCGGGCAACCCCCACGACAAGGGCCGCCCAGCAAGCTTTCTAGCTGACGCCAGGAACTAGGCCGAAAGCAAGCCTAGGCTGACGGAC
>JAYSQH010000169.1:0-9953 GCA_043721655.1 Phycicoccus sp.
GTCGACCACCTCTCCGAAGCAGCGCTGAACCGCGAGCGTTTGCGCGTCGAGGTTGAGTGGTTGACCCACCTCACGACCAACGCGGTCGTCCCCGGCGTGCGATCGCTCAACACCGACGAACGGGCTCGCCTGCGCGCGATCGTCGACGACTTCGGTCAGGACGACGTGGTCGAGCTCGCCGAGATCGAACGCGAGACGGCCCATGACGTCAAAGCCGTCGAGTACTACCTGAAGCGTCGACTCAGCGCGATCATCGGCGAACCGGTGACCGGTCTGACCGGGATGTCAGAGCTGATCCACTTCGCCTGCACCAGCGAGGACATCAACAACCTCGCCTACGCGCTCATGGTCAAGGGCGCAGTCGAGCAGGTCTGGCTGCCCAAAGCCACGGCCTTGGTCGAAGCGGTTGCCACGATGGCTCGCGAGCTGCGCGACGTGCCACTCCTTGCCCGCACCCATGGTCAGCCCGCGACCCCGACGACCATGGGCAAAGAGCTGGCGGTGCTGGCGCATCGCCTCAGGCGGCAGCTGGCCCGTATCGGCCGTGCGGACTACCTCGGCAAGTTCAACGGTGCGACCGGGACCTACGGTGCGCACGTCGTCGCCGTGCCCACCGCGAACTGGCCTGCGATCAGCGAGGCGTTTGTGGAATCCCTTGGTCTGCAATGGAATCCGTTGACCACGCAGATCGAGAGCCACGACTGGCAGGCCGAGCTCTACAGCGACATGGCCCGCTTCAACCGAATCCTGCACAACCTGTGCACGGATGTGTGGACCTACATCTCGATGGGCTACTTCGCCCAGGTGCGCGGCCAGGGCACGGTCGGCTCCTCCACGATGCCGCACAAGGTCAACCCGATCCGCTTCGAGAACGCCGAGGCCAACCTCGAGGTCTCCACCGCCCTGCTTGACGTGCTCGCCTCGACGCTGGTGCAGTCCCGGATGCAGCGTGACCTCACCGACTCGAGCATGCAGCGCAATATCGGCACGGCGTTCGGCCATTCACTTCTCGCCATCGACAACGCCGGGCGCGGTCTGGCCGGGCTGGACGCAGTGCCCGCCGCAATGGCAGCCGACCTCGAGGCCAACTGGGAGGTGCTCGGCGAGCCGATCCAGTCGGCGATGCGCGCCCTTGGCGCCCAGGGTGTCCCCGGCATGGAAAACCCCTACGAGCGCCTCAAGGAGCTCACCCGCGGCCGTCGGATCACCGGCGACGACCTTCATGCGTTCGTCAGCGGCCTCGGGCTGCCGGCGGACGTCGAGCAGCGCCTGCTGGCGATGACGCCGCAGAGCTACGTCGGGCTCGCCCCGCTACTCGTGGACTACCTCGGCTGAGGTGGACGACAGCCCACAGGACCAGACCGCGCGCGTTCGCGCCGGCTACAACGTCCTCTCCCGCGCCTACCGCGCCGATACCGCCGACGAGGCCACCCAACGGCAGTATGCCGAGTGGCTGGGCTATTCACTCGACCGCGTCCCAGTGGGTGGTGACGTGCTCGACCTCGGATGCGGCAACGGCATACCGGCGTCTAAGTGGCTGTCTGACAACGGGTTTCGCGTCACTGGCGTGGATCTGAGCGACACCATGGTCGACAGGGCGCGAGAGCTCGTGCCAGAAGCGACGTTCCTGCGCGGCGACATCTCCGAGGTCGACTTTGCCCCGGCCAGCTTCGACGCGGTGGTCAGCTTCTACGCCCTGATCCACGTGCCGATGAGCGACCAGCCGGATGTGATCGCTCGGGCTGCTCATTGGCTGCGACCTGGTGGCACCTTCGTCGCGACAGTGGGACACACTGCGTGGACCGGCACCGAGACCGACTGGCTGGGTGGTGGCGTCGACATGTGGTGGAGCCACCCCGATGCGGCGACCTATCGCGCCTGGATCGAGTCGGCCGGCCTCACGATCGACGAGGAGCGGTTCGTGCCCGAAGGCACCGGAGGACACTCGTTGTTCGTGGCCACGCGAACGCCCGGCAGACTGTCGCCATGACGTTACGGATCGGATACAAGGCCTCGGCCGAGCAGTTCAGCCCTCGAGAGCTGGTCGAGTACGCAGTGCAGGCCGAGCAGGTCGGCCTGGACAGCGTGATGATCTCGGACCACTTCCAGCCATGGCGCCACACCGGCGGCCACGCGCCGTTCTCGATCGCCTGGCTGGCGGCGGTCGGTGAGCGCACCGAGCGAGTCCTGTTGGGGACGTCGGTCATGACGCCGACCTTTCGCTACAACCCTGCCGTGGTGGCTCAGGCGTTCGGCACTCTCGCCTGCCTCTACCCCGACCGGATCATGCTGGGCATCGGCACCGGTGAGGCGTTGAACGAGGTGGCTGTCTCCCGGCTCGAGTGGCCCGAGTTCAAGGAGCGGTTCGCCCGGATGCGCGAGGCGGTTGCCTTGATGCGCGAGCTGTGGGCCGGCGAGCGGGTCACCTTCGAGGGGGACTACTACCAGACCCGCGACGCCACCGTGTATGACCGACCGGACCGGCCGGTGCCCATCTACATCGCCGCCGGTGGCCCGGTGGTCGCGAAGTACGCCGGCCGGTCCGGCGACGGGTTCATCTGCACCTCGGGCAAGGGCCCGGAGCTTTACCGGGACAAGCTCATCCCCGCGGTCGACGAAGGCCTGGCGGCGGCCGCACGCGGGAGCGGGGCGATTGACCGGATGATCGAGATCAAGCTCTCCTACGACCCGGATCCACAGCTGGCGCTGGAGAACACCCGCTTCTGGGCCCCGCTGTCGCTGACGCCCGAACAGAAGCACGGCCTGAGCGACCCGACCCAGATGGAGGCTGCCAGCGACGCGCTCTCGATCGAGCAGGTGGCCAGCCGCTGGATCGTGGCGTCCGATCCCGAGACGGCGCTCAGCCAGATCAGGCCCTATGTCGACCTCGGCTTCAACCACCTGGTCTTCCATGGCCCGGGCCACGACCAGTCCCGGTTCCTCACCTCCTTCGCCGCCGAGGTGGTGCCCGCGCTGCGCACGCTGTTGGACGAGCGCTTCGACTCGCCTGTCGGTCCTTGAGATGAATCCCGTGCTCGGGACGGATCCGGTTCTTGAGAAAGGGCCCCTGTCAGGGATCAGGGTCGTCGAGATGGCAGGCATCGGGCCCGGCCCGTTCGCCGGAATGATGCTGGCTGACCTGGGCGCCGACGTGATCCGCGTCGATCGGCTCTCGAAAGGCGTGGGCGGGCCGGGCTGGGTTCGCGCACCGGGCACGATGGCTGCGGTCCGTGCCGACGTGGTCTCCCGCGGGCGACGCTCCATCTCGGTCAACCTGAAGTCGGAGGAGGGCGTTGAGCTGGTTCTCATGCTGGTCGACTCCGCCGACGCCCTGATCGAGGGCTATCGTCCCGGTGTCATGGAGCGCCTCGGTCTCGGCCCCGACGTCTGCCTCCAACGCAACCCGCGTCTGGTCTTCGGCCGGATGACCGGGTGGGGTCAGGACGGTCCGCTGGCCCAGGCCGCCGGCCATGACATCAACTACATCTCGCTGTCGGGAGCGCTCGCTGCCATCGGCCGTCACGGCGGAGCCCCGGTGCCACCGCTGAACCTTGTTGGCGACTACGGCGGTGGCGGACTACTGCTGGCGTATGGCGTGGTCACCGCCCTGTTGTCCGCCGCTCGCACCGGCGCCGGTCAGGTGGTGGACGCCGCGATGGTGGACGGGTCCGCCCTGCTGATGGCCCAGTTCTACGGGATGAAGACGATCGGGCGCTGGACGGACGAGCGGGGGGCAAACCTGCTCGACACGGGGGCCCCGTTCTATGACGTCTACCCGACGGCGGACGGCGGCTACGTGTCGGTGGGGCCATTGGAGCCGGCCTTCTTCGCGATGGTGTTGGAGCGACTCGGGATCGACGATATCGATGCCAGCAGCCAGTACGACCCCCGGTCCTGGCCGACACTCCGAATCCGGCTCGCGGCGGAGTTCGCGTTGCGGACACGGGCCGCCGCCGAGGGGCTGTTCGCCGGCGTCGACGGATGCGTGTTCCCCGTGTTGTCGATGTCCGAGGCACCGCAGCACCCGCACAACGTTGCCCGCGGCACCTTCGTCACGCGCGATGACGTCGTCCAGCCGGCGCCGGCTCCCCGGTTCTCGGAGACGACCGCGCGGCTCGGGCTCCCACCACCGGCAGCAGGCGAGCACACCGCTGAGATCCTGGCCGAGCTCGGTCTGTCCGGAGAAGAGATGTCCCGGCTTCTCGACGCCGGAATCGTGGGAGCGGCTGAGGACCTGGGTTGAGGAGCCGCCGCCGTCGGTTGGGCCCCTGGTTCAGCGCTGGGTGGTCGCGCTTACCTGGTCGAACGTTGCTGGACGGCCCAGCAGGCCGATCCGGCTGAGCGGCGAGCTGATGGCGAAGGCATTCCCGACGACGGCTTTCACGGGGACGAACCCCTTCCCAGTTGCTTGCTGCTGGAATCGGCTGTCCCCTGACTCGCTGCGGTGGTCGCCCATGACCCACAGGTTGTCGACGGGCACAGTCACCTTGAAGTCGATCGCGCTGGAGCTGTCGCCGGGGAAGACATAGGGCTCGACGAGCCGAATGCCGTTGACGTAGACGTTGCCGTCTCGTCCCTGGACGGTGTCGCCACCAACGCCGATGACGCGCTTGACCAAGTTGCTCTCACTGCTTGAGGCCGCGAGGCCGAGGAACTCGAGGGCGCTGTAGAAACCACTTTGGCTGGCGGGTGCCGAGAAACCGTGCATCAGCCAGCCTCCGGGGTCGCGGAACACCACGATGTCGCCGCGGTGCACGCCTCCGATGTGGTCCGCCAGCTTGTTGACGAGCACCCGGTCGCCGACGCAACCCTGGCAACCATGAAGGGTCGGTTCCATCGACCCAGACGGGATGAAGAACGCCTGGAGGAGGAACGCCTTGATGACCATCGACCCCACGATGGCGGTGACGAGGAAGACGGACGCCTTCCGCAGCAACGACCAGCGGCGCCGGGTCGGGCGTGCCGCTGGACCATGGCCCGGCGGTCTGTGTCTGCCACGGATGGGCCGGGGCCGGTCCCCATCTGGGTGCGACATGGACCCCATTCTCCCACCGGCCGGGCTATCTCCCTGGTCGCGCCTGTGTCAGGTGCGGCGGCGCCGGCGCGGCAAGCATTGGACAACATGGTACGGCTGCCGGAGCATGGTCGGGGCCGGGCGCAGCATTCCCTCGGCCCGCCCCACGCCCCAAGGAGCACCCGATGAACAATGTGCCCGTCGAACAACGGCGAATCCTGGCGACGGCAATTCCTGGCCCCCGTTCCGAGCTGCTCCAGAGACGCAAGCTCTCGGCAGTGTCCGCGGGCGTCGGAACAGGTCTGCCGATCTACGTCGAGCGGGCCGGCGGCGGAATCCTGGTGGACGTCGACGGCAACCACCTGATCGACTTCGGCTCGGGTATTGCGGTCACCACGGTCGGCAACTCGGCGCCTCGAGTGGTCGCGGCGGTACAGTCCCAGGTCGAGGACTTCACCCATACCTGCTTCATGGTCACGCCGTATGAGGAGTACGTCGCTGTCGCCGAGCGCCTCAACGCGCTGACTCCCGGCGACGGCGAGAAGCGCTCGGCCCTGTTCAACTCCGGCGCCGAGGCGGTGGAGAACGCGATCAAGGTCGCGCGCACGTTCACCGGACGGTCTGCCGTGGTGGCGTTCGACCACGCCTATCACGGGCGCACGAACCTGACGATGGCGCTGACCGCCAAGAGCATGCCGTACAAGCAGGGTTTCGGCCCGTTTGCCGGCGAGATCTACCGAGTGCCGATGGCCTATCCTTACCGCTGGCCGACCGGCGAAAACCATTGTGCCGATGAGGCATTCGAGGAGTTCGTCTCGCTCGTGCATACCCAGGTCGGCGAGCAGAACGCCGCGGCGGTGATCATCGAGCCGATCCAGGGTGAGGGTGGTTTCATCGTGCCGCCGCCGGGGTTCCTCAAGAGGGTCTCGGACTGGTGCACCGAGAACGGGATCATGTTCATCGCCGACGAGATCCAGACTGGCTTCTGCCGGACCGGCGACTGGTTCGCCTGCGAGCACGAGGACGTCTCGCCCGACCTGATCACGACCGCCAAGGGCATTGCCGGCGGGCTTCCCCTGGCTGCCCTGACGGGTCGTGCGGACGCGATGGACTCGGTCCACAGCGGTGGCTTGGGTGGGACGTATGGCGGAAACCCGGTCGCGTGCGCTGCGGCTCTTGCGGCCATGGAGACGATGCAGGCCGAGGACCTGTGCGGCCGTGCCCGCGAGATTGAGGCGCTGTTCATGCCCCGGCTGCGCGAGCTGGCCGAGAAGTTTGAGGTCATCGGCGACATCCGTGGCCGTGGGGCCATGCTCGCGGTCGAGCTTGTGTCGGGGAGCGATGACAAGACGCCGAACTCCGCGGTGACCAGCGCGGTGAATGCCTACTGCCACAGCCATGGTCTGGTGACCTTGACGGCCGGTACGTTTGGCAACGTGATGCGATTCCTGCCACCGCTCTCGGCCGGGGACGACCTGCTTCATGAGGGACTCGACATCCTCGGGCAGGCCTTCGCGGCCAACGCCTGACGCCCTCGCCGTATCGCACCGGTGCCGTGAGCGGCGCTCCGCGCCATACCTGCTGTCCCTGCTCTTGATCTGAATTGCCAGCATTGCCAACCGAAAGGGCCGATCCCATGGCGTTGACCGATTCTGAGAAGTCCCTGCTCGCACGTGTCCCGACGGGCTTGTTCATCGCCGGTACGTGGCGTGCCGGCAGTGACGGCAGGACGATCGACGTGGAGGATCCGTCGACAGGGGAGGTCCTGACCTCGGTGGCGGATGCGACGGTCGCCGACGGTGCTGCCGCCCTTGACGCCGCCGTTGCGGCACAGTCGGATTGGGCTGCTACGCCGCCTCGCGACCGCGGCGAGATCCTGCGCAAGGCGTTCGAGACGATCACTGCGCGTGCCGAGGAGTTTGCGCTCCTGATGACCCTGGAGATGGGCAAGCCGCTGGCAGAGGCGCGTGGCGAGGTGACCTACGGCGCCGAGTTCTTCCGGTGGTTCGCCGAGGAGGCGGTCCGCATCAGCGGGCGCTGGTCCACGTCGCCGAACGGCGCCACCCGCCTGATGACGATGAAGCAGCCGGTCGGCCCGACCCTGATGATCACGCCGTGGAACTTCCCGCTGGCGATGGGCACCCGCAAGATCGGCCCTGCGCTGGCGGCCGGCTGCACCATGGTGGTCAAGCCAGCCCAACAGACGCCGCTGTCGATGCTGGCCCTGGTGGACCTGCTTACCGAATGCGGTGTGCCTGCAGGCGTCGTCAACGTCATCACGACGTCCCGCACGGGTGAGGTGATCGAGCCGATCATCCGCGATCCGCGGCTGCGCAAGCTGACCTTCACCGGGTCCACCCCGGTGGGGCGCAAGCTCGTCCAGCAGTCGGCCGAGCAGCTGCTGCGGGTCTCGATGGAGCTCGGGGGCAACGCGCCGTTCCTGGTGTTCGAGGACGCCGACCTGGATGCGGCAGTGCAGGGTGCGATGTTGGCCAAGATGCGCAACATCGGTGAGGCCTGCACGGCGGCCAACCGTTTCCTGGTCCACGAGAGCGTTGCCGAGGAGTTCTCGTCCAGGTTCGCCGCCAAGATGGCTGCCATGACGGTCGGCCGGGGAACCGAGGACGGTGTGACGGTCGGACCGCTGATCGACGCGACGGCCCAGGCCTCGGTGGCCGCTCTGGTGGAGGACGCCAAGGCCAAGGGCGCCACCGTGGTCTGCGGAGGCACCACGGTCGGGGACCACGGCTACTTCTATGCGCCCACGCTGTTGACCGGGGTGACTGCGGATGCTCTCATGATGCGCGAGGAGATCTTCGGTCCGGTGGCGCCGATCGCGACGTTCGCCTCGGAGGCGGAGGCGATCGCGCGGGCCAACGACACGGAATACGGCCTGGTGGCCTATGTCTTCACCCGGGACCTCTCGCGCACGTTGCGGGTCAGCGAGGCGCTGGAGTTCGGGATGGTCGGCATCAACCAGGGCATCGTGTCGAACCCGGCGGCGCCCTTTGGCGGGGTCAAGCACTCGGGTTTCGGTCGTGAGGGTGGCTTCGAGGGCATCGAGGAGTACCTCGAGATCAAGTACGTCGGTATCGCGCCCTAGCTGGCCGGCGAGGTCTTCTTGGTCAGGGTTCGAAGCGGTAGCCGACGCCGGGCTCGGTGATCAGGTAGCGCGGATGGGATGGCTCGGTTTCGAGCTTGCGACGCAGCTGGGCCATGTAGACGCGGAGATAGTTCGTCTCGGCGCCGTAGGTTGGGCCCCACACCTCCTGCAAGAGCTGCTTGCCGCTGACCAGACTCCCGGGATGTCGGGTCAGCACCTCCAGGAGGTGCCACTCGGTGGGGGTGAGCCGGACTTCGTTGTCGCCACGGGTGACCCGTTTGGCGGCAAGGTCGATGGTGAACGTCTCGGTCGTGATGACGGGAGCGTTCTCGCGGGGCTGGGCCCTTCGAACCGCGGCCCGCATCCGCGCCAGCAGCTCGTCCATCCCGAAAGGTTTGGTGAGGTAGTCGTCGGCCCCTGCATCCAGGGCGTTCACCTTGTCGTGCTGGGTGTCGCGTGCCGACAGGATGATGATCGGGATCTGGGTCCAGCCGCGCAGCCCGCCGACCACTTCCTCGCCGTCCATGTCGGGAAGGCCAAGGTCGAGGATGACCAGATCCGGTGGGCTCGAAGCGGCCGCGCGAAGTGCCCCCGCTCCGTCCGCGACCGCCTCGACGTCGTATCGGTGTGCGCGCAGGTTGATGGTCAGAGCTCGCCGAAGCTGTGGCTCGTCCTCGACGATCAGCACCCTGGTCATTGCGCCACCGGCAACGTGATGGTCATGGTCAGCCCGCCTGCGGGTGTGGCTGAGGGGGTGAGCTCGGCGTGCATCGCTTCGGCGAAGCCTTGGGCGATCGCCAGGCCGAGGCCCAGACCTGCGGAGGAATCGCGGTCACCGAGGCGCTGAAAAGGGGTGAACATGCTGCCCCACTGGGACTTCGGTATGCCGGGTCCGTGGTCGATCACGTGCAGGTGAACACAGGCTGCCTTGGCGCCTGTGGCCACGGGGTCCGTCTCGCCGGAGGCACCTGCCGGAGCGGCGTGGATACGGACCGGAACGCCTGGAGGGCTGAACCGGCAGGCGTTGTCGACCAGGTTGGCCACCACCCGTTCCAGCAGCCCGGCGTCTGCCTGAACCAGCGGCAGGTCCTCGGGTACGTCGACGGTGACGTTGGCCCCTGAGCCCAACAGCGCCCGCGCCACCACCTCGTCGAGCGCCACGGGGCTGACCTGCACCGACACGGCGCCCGCCTGGATCCGGCTCATGGCCAGGATGTTGGAGATGAGGTCGGTGAGCCGGTCGGTGGACGCATCGACGGTCTGCAGCAGCTCGCGCCGTTCACCGTCGGTCCAGGGGATGTCGTCCTGGAGCAGGCTGGAGACCGAGGCCTTGATCCCGGCCAGAGGTGTCCGCAGGTCGT
Source organism: Phycicoccus sp. (assembly GCA_043721655.1). Classification (GTDB taxonomy): domain Bacteria; phylum Actinomycetota; class Actinomycetes; order Actinomycetales; family Dermatophilaceae; genus UBA4719. Next base: position 9,479 of record JAYSQH010000169.1, read on the forward strand.
GACTGACCGACGCCAGCAGGGCTGAGCGGACCCGGTCGGTCTCGGCGAGCTGATGGGCTCGAGCCGCCTGCTCGGCCATCTGCTGTCCCTGCCAGGCCCGGCTGGCCATCGCGGCCAGCACACCCAGCAGCCGGCGGTCCTCGGCGAAGATCTCTGGTCCGTAGGCCACCAGATTCAGGCCGTCGGTGGCGGCGACGGTCAGTGTCGGGAGCTCCGACGGTGGCGGGCCCACCAGGGCCAGGGGGGAGTCACCACTGACGGGGCCCACCAGGGCCACGGTGCTCATCCCGAACAGACCACGGACCTGCTCGAGAACAGCCACCAGTGAAGCGCCGCTGAACTCGGCCGAGCTGAGCTTGGAGATCAGTCGCGACTCAACCCGCGTGCGCTCGGCGGCTTCCCGGTTCCTGGCGCCTAGCTCCACGGTGACGCTGACCAGGGCTGCGGCCACGACGAAGACGAACAGGTCGATCGC
>JAYSQH010000170.1:0-12498 GCA_043721655.1 Phycicoccus sp.
AAGGACGAGACGATCGCCCTGATCTCGGGTCACGTCGAGCTCGACCTCGGCCCCGACGCCGATGCGTTGCGTGCGGTCACACTGTCCCCCGGGGACTCGGTGCACGTGACCCCGGGCATGCTGCACCGTCTGCGCGCCGTGGAGGACTCGGTCCTGGTGGAGGCCTCGACCGCCGCCCCCGGCTGGCGTGAGGACATCGTGCGGCTCGAGGACCGATACGGCCGGCTGGGGACCACCGCGCCGTAGCCCCACCCCTTCCGTCCGGACACCGCGCCGGCACCGTTTCGAGCCCCCAGGGGGCCGCATCCGGTGCCGGCGCGGTGTCCGGTTAGGGCCGTGGTTCGATCGAGGTGATTTCCAGATATATCGATTCGATATATCTCATGCTATGGTGCTCCCGACGGACAGCGCTCCGTCCTGCGATACCGCCACCGCGGAGCAGACAGCGCAGCGTGACATCAGGAGGTGAGACCAGCTTGAGTCGACGTTCCGCCCTGTTGGAGCTCGCCATCCTCGGCCTCCTGCACGACTCCCCGATGCACGGCTACGAGCTTCGCAAGCGGCTCAACGCCGTTCTGGGGGCATTTCGGGCATTGTCTTTCGGGACCCTCTATCCATGCCTGCGTGACCTGGTCGAGCGCGGTTGGATCGCCGAGAACGCAGCCGACGATGACGCCCCTGGGGCACCTTCCACCAGCAGCGGCACCGCTAGCCGCCGGGCCCGGATCGTCTACAAGCTCACCCCGGAAGGCAAGGACCAGCTCAACGCGCTGCTGTCGCACTCCGGGCCGTCAGCCTGGGAGGACGACACCTTCAACGTGCACTTCGCCTTCTTCGCCCGAACCGAGGCCGACGTGCGACTTCGCATTCTCGAGGGCCGCCGCAGCCGGCTCGAGGAACGCCTGGACGCCTTCCGTTCCGCGGCCACCCAACGCCGGGAGCGCCTGGACCTCTACACCGCCGAGCTGCAGCGCCACGGCCTGGACTCCGTCGAGCGTGAGGTCCGTTGGCTCTCCGAGCTGATCGAGTCCGAGCGTTCGTCCACAGCCCCCACCGGTTCTACAAACATCCCCCCGCCCACCGGACCATCCGGCGGGCCACCCATCACGTGACCATCCGTTATACCAAGGTGTTTTTGCACCACAACAACAAGGAGAAACCCATGGGATCAGTGCGCGTCGCCATCGTTGGCGTCGGCAACTGCGCCAGTTCGCTGGTACAGGGAGTCGAGTACTACAAGGACGCCGACCCGAGCGCCAGCGTGCCCGGTCTGATGCACGTCATGTTCGGTGACTACCACGTCAAGGACGTCGAGTTCGTCGCCGCCTTCGACGTCGATGCCAAGAAGGTCGGGTTCGACCTGTCCGAGGCCATCGTCGCCTCCGAGAACAACACCATCAAGATTGCCGACGTGCCACCGACCGGTGTCATCGTCCAGCGCGGGGTCACCAACGACGGTCTCGGCAAGTACTACCGGCTGACCATCGAAGAGTCCGACGCGGAGCCGGTGGATATCGTCCAGGCCCTCAAGGACGCCAAGGTCGACGTCCTGGTGTCCTACATGCCGGTCGGCTCCGAGGTCGCTGACAAGTACTACGCGCAGTGCGCCATCGATGCCAAGGTCGCGTTCGTCAACGCGCTGCCGGTCTTCATCGCCTCTGACCCCGTGTGGGCCAAGAAGTTCGAGGACGCCGGCGTCCCGGTCATCGGCGACGACATCAAGTCCCAGGTCGGCGCGACGATCACCCACCGCGTCATGGCCAAGCTCTTCGAGGACCGCGGCGTCGTGCTGGACCGCACGTACCAGCTGAACGTCGGCGGCAACATGGACTTCAAGAACATGCTTGAGCGCGACCGCCTGGAGTCCAAGAAGATCTCCAAGACCCAGTCCGTCACGTCGAACATGGCCCACGACATGGGCGAGCGCAACGTCCACATCGGCCCGAGCGACTACATCCAGTGGCTTGACGACCGCAAGTGGGCCTACGTGCGACTCGAGGGTCGCGCGTTCGGCAACGTGCCGCTGAACCTTGAGTACAAGCTCGAGGTCTGGGACTCCCCCAACTCAGCCGGCATTATCATCGACTGCATCCGTGCGGCGAAGATCGCCCAAGACCGTGGCATCGGCGGCGCCCTTATCTCTGCCTCGTCCTACCTGATGAAGTCCCCGCCCGTGCAGCGCCCCGACGACATCGGTCGCGCGAAGCTCGAGGCGTTCATCGCCGGCACCGAGGAGCGCTGATCTTCCACACCGTATGACGGGTGCCCACCTCGGGTGGGCCGGTCAGGACAAAGAAGCGCATGTGTGAACGGCCCGGTTCCGTTTCCTGGAACCGGGCCCTTCTGCGCACCGATTGACCCGCCCAGTCGGTCAGGTGGCCCAGGCGAGAGCCTGTCTAGTTGTTCGAGGTTGTCTCCTGGTCCGCGGCCTGGATGCGAGCACTCTTGGACATCATCGCCATCGAGTCAGCCGCCATCTGCAGCGACCTGGAGTGAGTCGCCCAGTCGGCGGCGAACTGGCTCGAGTCGGGGCCGAACCAGTTCTGGCCGAGGGTGCCGACCACCAACGAGGTTCGTTGCATCAGATCCGTCACCGTCTGCTGGTCAGAGTCCAGCTGACCCGCAACCATCAGTACTGCCGGACGATCCATACCTTGGCTGACAGCCATCACAATCCCTTTCGAATACGACTCAAGGCTGACGGACGTCAGCTCGACGAGGTAGCCCGCTGCTGACCGGCGCTGCGCTGGCTGATGTCGCTCATGCCTTGAAGGAGCGTGGCCGCCATGGTGAACACCGGCTTGTGCGTGCCGGCCCACTCGGCCGCGAACTTGTTGGAGTCATCGCCGTGCCAGGCGTCGGCGAGCTGCGCGGTCTCACCCTCGATCTTGTTCATCAGGGCGGTGATCTCCTGCGACAACCCCTGGAGGATGCGGGCCTGGGCCTCCACGACGTCGGGGTTCATGCCCTCCCACGAGCTGCCGCCACCGTTGTTGCTCATCTGGTTCCCCTTCGAAGGACTTCACTGACCGACCGGCCCGAAACTACGTGCCCGTTCTTGCGCTGTCGATGGGGAGCACTCCCCTACTCGGGGAGGGCTACCTGCAGCAGCTCCGGACGCCCACGTTCGACGAGGAACCCGCGACCCTGGGGCAGGTCCGTCCGACTCAGCGCCGGGAAGCTGGAGCGGAAGACGGTCTGCCCCTCGACACCCTCCGGCTGGAGAACCAGGCCCGAACGCGAGGTCTTCAAGAGGGCAGCGAGGCCGAAGCTGGAGCTGAAGAACATCACCTCGCCCTCAGCTGCGACGAGATGCTGGTTGTCGATGCACGACTTGACCAGACCGGACAGGGACAACTCGGCCGCGGTGCCCGCCAGATCGTCCACCCGTTCAATGACCACCGCCATCGGCCCCTCATGGCCGCTCGCGTGCAGCGCATTCTGCAGTCGGGTGGACAGCGCGACGACGGCATCCAACCCGGCGGCAACCTCCGTCCATTCCGTCAGGGCTGCGAGCTCGGAAGACCGCTTCGGTGTGAAGAAGTAGAGCGTCATCGCAGAGTTCCAGCGATGGAGCGAACGGGCGAGCGACGCCAGGCTCGTGGTGCGCCCGCTGCCCGAGGGCCCGGTGACCACGAATGACCCTCGCGGCTCGAACGCCAACGGCGACAGGCTCGTCGAACCGACACCGAGCACCGGGCGTCCGTCGATGTGGCGTGGAAGAACATCCATCACGACCCGTTCGGTCAGGGCGCCGATCGGAGCAGCCTGGTCGGTGCCAGCGCTGCGTTCTGCCTCTGCGAACGCCGACAGTGCACGCGACTGGATCGCGACCTCCGCCGCGCCACCGAGGACTGCACACTGGATCTCTGCTCCGTTGAACAGTCCTCGGCCGGGCGGCGAGCCCATGCCGAGAACGTCCCCAGCAACGCCGAGGAAGCTGTAGTCATCGGGGTGGGCCATCCGCAGAACCACCCGGCGCTGAACAGCCGATGCCAGGGAGCTCGGCATACCGGTGCGTTGGTCCACCGAGATCACGAAGTGGACGCCCACCGGTCGGCCGGCGGCGGCCAGTGAGGTGAACAGGTCGAGCCATCGGATCCTGCCGCCCGTCTCGTACGCCTGGCGGAAGGCGGTGAGCCCGTCGACCAGCACGATGATCCGCGGCTCGTCCGGTGCCCGGGCGATGCGGCGGTAGTCCGTGATCGTTGCGGCACTGGCCCTGGTGTAACGGGTCGCGCGCTCGTCGACCGTCTCGCGCAGGAACGTCAGCAACCGGGTGACCCGCTCGTGATCGGCGCCGGGCACGATGCTTCCCACGTACGGCAGCGACTCGAGCATCGACAGAGCGTGGTTGCCGAAGTCGAGGCCATAGACGTGACTCGGCCCACCACGCCCACCACGCCCACCATGCTCGCCGCGCCCGGCACGCCCGGCACGCCCGGAGAACCCGGCCGCGAGCGCGATGGTCCGCAGGAGCGTGCTCTTCCCCGAGCCGCTGGCGCCGAAGACGGCGAGGTTGCCCTCGTGGTCGGGATTGAACGCCACGACGGGCTGAGCCTGGTGGTCCGGGTCGTCCGCCACGCCGAAGACCAGATGGCCTTCGCGCCCCGCGGCGGGCAGTCGCTCCAGATCGTAGGTCGGATGCAGCTCAGGCAGCCACGGCGCGCGCGGCTTCGACAGGCCCGCGGTGGTGGCAGCCACGCTGATGGTCGCCACCAGCCGCTGGATGTCGGTCGGGCCGAGGTCCGCCGCGTCGAGCTCAAGGTCCGCCTGGGTGAGCGGCGGCTCCCACACCGACCCGAGACCGAAGTGGAGCGTCTCGACCCGAATCTCAGGCGGTGAAGGAGTATCGGAGGTCCACCCTCCGGCGTACCCCGCCTGGAACGGCGTGAGTCCCCTCGGTCCGCTCTTGGACACGGCGCGTCCGGGTAGTGCCGGGTCGAATCGAGCGGCCATCGTCGAGCCGATAACGTCCGAGCTGTCGTTCTCGTCGGCAACCCGCAACGCCAGTCGCAAGTTGGTGTTGGCGCGCAGGTTGTCCTTGATGACGCCCGCCGGACGCTGTGTCGCCAGGATCAGGTGCAGACCCAGGGATCGACCGCGCTGCGCGACGTTGACCACACCCTCGACGAACCCCGGGACCTCCTGGACCAGGGCTGCGAACTCGTCCACGACGATCACCAGACTCGGCGGTGCGTCGACCTCGCCACGCCGCTCGAGCTCGACGAGGTCCTTGGCCTGGTACTTCGCCAACAGGTGCTCGCGATACCGCACCTCAGCCGAGAGTGAGGCCAGCGCCCGCCGGACGAGATGCGGCGAGAGGTCGGTCACGAGGCCGACCGTGTGCGGCAGGTCCACGCAGTCACGAAAGGCCGAGCCGCCCTTGTAGTCCACGAGCAGGAAGGTGACCCGTTGCGGGGAGTGCGCGGCCGCCATACCGAGGATCCACGCCTGGAGGAGTTCGGACTTGCCGGCACCGGTCGTGCCCCCGACCAGGGCGTGCGGACCGTCGGCGCGCAGGTCGAGGGAGAACGTTCCCTGCGCCGACTGGCCAACGATCGCTCGCAGGTTGCCGGGCCTTCGGCTGGGGGTCTCAGGGGCAAAAGGGCCGGTGAGGATCGACCGGCTCTCACCCCAGCGCTCGATCACGGCGTCGGGGGAACCGGCTAGCTCGGTGCCGGTCAGCGTCAGGAGCGAGACCGTGCGCGGAAGGTCGCTGGCGTCATCGACCGGTGCGCCGGAGTCCTCGACGGGCGCCAGGGCACGCGCCGCCGCCAGGGTCTGGTCCAGGCCGACGACGTCAACCGTGACCGGCGTGACGAGCCTGCCCTCCTTGACGTAGCCCACTTCACCCTCGCCGGCGCCCACCTCGACGAAGACCCGGCAGGCCGCCGGCAGCAAGACCGTCGAGGGTGCGAGCCAGACCACACAGATGCCGTGCTGCCAGCCCCTCTCGGCGAGCTGGACCAGCCGGCTGCGCTCCACGGGCGCGTCGTTCTCGACCAGGATCAGCACTCGTGGACGCTCACGGCCCCGGTCCTGGGTGGCCTCTGGCGGCAACGTGACCAGGTCCTCAAGCTCGGACAGCAGCGCCGAACAAGAGGGTGCCGCACTGGCCAGGTGGTTGGCCGCGATCGGGCTGTGCGGCGACGTCGTGTGGGGCACCCACTTGAGCCAGTCCCAGTCCGGCGCGGAGGCTGACGATGCGAAGGCCGCCACGATCAGGTCGGCGGGCGAATGAAGCAAAACTGCTTGCAGCACAAGGGATCTGGCCACCGGCAGCGCGGCGCTGCGAAGGCCGGACAGGCCCATCGCGCCAGTGGCAAGTGGGTCGACGACTATCGGAACGGCGGGCACGCTGGACAGGCCCTCGATCGACGTGGCTACCTCGAGCCAGGCCTCCGTCGTGGACCGGCCGACCGACGGCATCCTGATCGAGCTGCGCGACGGCAGCGTCCCTGTGCCGAGCCGGAGCTGAAGAAACCCTGACATGTCGCGGCGCCTCGCCCACAACAGAGGACTGAGCTGGCGACAAGCTTCCATGCAGCTGGCGCTGGACGGGTTCTCGTGGCCGCGCCGATCGGCCTCGACCTGCAACGACTCGCGAATCTCCGCCGCCAGGATCTCGAGATCCACGCGAAAGTCCCGCATGGCGCTCTCGAACTCCTTCTTGCCTCCCCGGGTCTGTTCGACGTGGTTGCCGAGCATCATCATCGGCGACATCAGGACGAACATCAGCGAATAGGGGCTGCGGGTGAACGCGAACAAGCCCACACCCATGAACACCGGAAACATCATGGCCAGCCACGGCATCCGCGACGGCTTGGGTCGCTCGGGCAGCTCGGGCAGCTCGAACTCACGGCCTTCGAACAGGGGGGCGATACGCGGCGATCTCGAGAAGGCTGCATACGGCGAGTCACCGCCGGGCGAGTCGCAATCGCCCACGAGCAGGCGTACTTCGACCTCGGTGTCGCCGAGCCTGACCCGGTCGCCAGCCGCAAGAACCGCGCGCGGCACTTCGGCACCATCGATCGACAGCCCGTTGGCCGAACCGAGGTCCACCACCTCGGGAAGGTCAGGCGGCCCTGCGACCACGAGCCTGGCGTGACGTCGTGAGACCGAGGAGTCGCTCAGCTGGATCTCGCAGTCGTGCCCACGACCGATGTATGCCGTCCCGCACGACAGCGGGAACTCCTTTCCGCTGTCAGGACCCGCCACGATCGAGGCCACTGCCACCGCGCGGCCGGCATCCACGAAGGTCTCGCTGCGCCGGGTCACAGCAACCCTGACCCCCGAGCGGAGGTTGCACTCCGGCACGGTCGAGCGAGGATCGAGCGCACTGTTGCCCTGGTCGACCAGGGTCAGCGTGAGGTTGCCCGCGCTGGGTCCGGAAAGCTCGGCGGCGTGCGGATCGGCGCGAACGAGGTAGGTCGCCAGGTCCCCGATGGTCGTCGAGGAGTCCATGGTGGCGACCAGATCACGGCTTGCCCGGCTCGCTGACGGCGTTGACGATGACAACACCGTGAGTGACGACAGCATTGAGGGCTGCAGGGTGAGCTTCAGCTTCACCGGTGCGGCCCGCCGCCGAGCAACGCCAGATCGCACTCGGTGACGAGCCGGGTCGACAGGGCATGCTCGACGAGGCGGGACTTGCGGTTGCTGGCTAGATTGCCGATGCCACCGTGCAGCCCACGGTTTCCGGCGTCGGCCAGCTTCTGGCAGACGTTGTCCAGCTTGCGGTTGAACCGGGTGATGGTCCATCCGAGGCGCGTGGCGGCATCGGCCGAGGACGGGATCTGGCTGCTGCCCGGATAGCCGCGCGACAGGTGGTTCTCACACAGAGCCACGATGAGCAGCCTCTGGTCGGTCGTGAGTGACACCCGGCCGACGGTCATCCCGCCGGAGTGGTCCTGATCGGCGGCGTCCGGGGCCGCCGACACAAAGACCGGGTTGTCGACCACGATCTCGAAGTCATAGGTGGTCGGCCCAGCCGTGAACCAGACCGCGATCCGGTTGAATGCCAAGGGAATCCGGGCGCCCGGCGAAAGCCACGCCTGGAACAGCCCCTTGTCGTCAGCAACGGTCGCCGTCAACATCGAGCCGACGTTGGACAGCCACCACAGACCCGCCTCCTGGGCGACCACCAGGAAGGTGCGGTGGAGGTAAGGGTTGTCGTCGATCTCCACGTCTCCCGAACGCCCGATCGTCAGTCGCCGGCCAGCCACCGCCGGGAACTCTTCACCGCAGAAAAGGACCTTCACCCCGACGTTGACCATGCCGCATGCTGACATGCAGGGCCAGACCACGCCGTGACTTATCCACAGCCGCACCCAAGGCTGAGGTCAGCTCGGGTCAGCTCGGGTCAGCTCAGATCAAGTCAGGTCCGTCGACTCAGGTTGATCCGCCCACCACGCCTGGAGCGCCTGGGTCGCTGCCGCCGTGCCGATCGGTCCCTGGTCCATGCGGACCGAGAGCAGGTACTTGTATGCCCGGCCCAGCACCGGCCCCGGAGCGATCCCCAGCACCTTAGCGATCTCGGTGCCGTCCAGCTCCGGGCGCACGGCATCCAGCTGTTCCTTCTCCAACAGGCGGGTGATGCGCGCCTCGAGATCGTCATAGGTCCGCGACAGGCTCTGAGCCTTACGCAGGTTTCGGGTCGTGCAGTCCGAGCGGGTCAGACGGTGCAGACGGGGCAGCAGCGGCCCGGCGTCGGTGATGTAGCGGCGTACGGCCGAGTCGGTCCACTCACCGCCTCCGTAACCATGGAAGCGCAGGTGCAGCTCGATGAGCCGGGAAACGGCTTTGATCTTGTCCTTGTCGAAGTGCAGGGCCTTCATCCGACGCACAGCCAGCTTGCCACCGACGACCTCGTGGTGATGGAAGCTCACGCCGCCGGCGTCCTCGAAGCGTCGCGTCGCCGGCTTGCCGATGTCGTGCAGCAAGGCGGCCAGGCGAAGGACGAGGTCCGGGCCGGGCACGTCCACAGCGGGTCCGTCCCTCGGGCCTTCCAGGGCGATGGCCTGCTCCAGCACGATCAGCGAGTGCTCGTAGACGTCCTTGTGCCGATGGTGCTCGTCGACCTCGAGCTTGAGCGCCGGGAGCTCGGGAAGGACGTGATCGGCAAGGCCTGACTCGACGAACAAGGCGAGGCCCTGGCGCGGGGTGGGGCCCAAGATCAGCTTGACGAACTCGTCGCGGATTCGCTCGGCGGACACGATCTCCAGCGACGGCGCCATCTCGGTCATCGCCGCGACGACCTCCGGCGACGCCGTGAAGCCCAGCTGAGACACGAAGCGCGCGGCCCTCATCATCCGCAACGGGTCGTCGGCGAAGGACACCTCGGGTGCTCCCGGAGTACGCAGCACGCGGGCGGCCAGATCGGCCAGCCCGTGGTGCGGGTCCACGAACTCCAGCGAGGGGAGCCTCATCGCCATCGCGTTGACCGTGAAGTCCCGGCGGACCAGATCGTCCAGGAGGTTGTCGCCAAACGCGACCACCGGCTTGCGGGTAGTGCGGTCATAGGCGTCCGCGCGATACGTCGTGACCTCGATGATGTGGTCGCCCTTGCGCGCGCCGATCGTCCCGAATCGCCGGCCCACGTCCCAGTTGGCGTCCGCCCAGCGGGCCAGGATGGCATGGGTCTGCTCCGGGCTGGCCGATGTGTTGAAGTCCAGGTCTGGCGGCACCCGCCCCAAAAATGCGTCCCGGACCGGGCCGCCGACCAGGGCGATCTCGTGACCCGCATCCACGAAGCGGGAGCCCAGCTCGGTCAGCAGCGGCAGAACCGGAGCCAGCCGGCGCACGGCCTCACGCAGGAGGGCGCTGGTCGGATCAGAGGTAGCCACGAGAGCCAAGAGTAGGTGACCGGACGCATGCCCCGGCCCCGCCGTCTGTTCGCGTGCCGAGTCCGGACTACCGCTTTGGCTGGTTACAGTGGCGCGATGGACTCCTCTGCGTTGCCGCCGACGCGGCAGCCACGCCGACTTCCGTCGGTCGAGGAGATCTCGGCGGGCGGTGTGGTCATCGACGTTCACAAGGGGGTTGCCCGGATCCCGGTCATCGCGCGCCGCAACCGGGCCGGGCGGGTCGAGTGGTGCCTGCCGAAGGGACACATCGAGAACGACGAGACCCTCGAACAGACAGCCGTCCGTGAAGTAGCCGAGGAGACCGGCATCACCGGGCGGGTGCTGGCGTCATTGGGCACCATCGACTACTGGTTCTCCACCTCGCAGATGCGCGTCCACAAGGTCGTCCACCACTACCTGCTCGAAGCCACAGGCGGCGAGCTCAGCGTCGACGGCGACCCAGATGCCGAGGCCATCGACGTGGCATGGTTCCCCCTGCGCGGTGTCCATGACCACCTCACCTTCGTCAATGAACAGCGGATCGCCAGGGTCGCCTGGGAGCGCCTGGTGGGCGCCACATGAGCAAGACCAGGAACCGGTGGCACGTATGCCGACTGCTCGCCTCCCTTGTCTTGCTCGCGGTCACCGTGTCACCGGGCATCGCATCCGGGCTACCCGCCAGCGCGGCGCCGGCGGCGACCGGCGTCTCGACCGCGGCGACACTCAGGACCGTCACCCGCCCAGCACCCCCGCCCGGGCCCGTATCCGTGACCCTCGCGAGCTTCACGCCGGCGGTGGCGAGGCCCGGGGCTCTGGTCACCATCTCCGGAACCATCCGCAATACCGCCGCGTTCCCGATCGACAAGCCGGTCGTCCGCGCGCTCATCGGCGACCGCGGTCTCACCAGCCGAGGGGCGGTGTCCGACTGGGCCGCAGTCGGGGAGCAGGCGGTGGCGCAGGCGGCAACCACCCCGCTGGGCCCAGGCCTGGCACCGGGCGCCGTGGCACCCTTCAGGCTCGTCATCCCTGCCCCGGCGATCAGCCATCGCGACTCGTTCGCAGTCCTGCCGGTCAGCATCGAGGTGATCGGCGCGACGCTCGACACCGCCGGTCAGGCGGAGGTCCTCGGCACCCTGAGAACCTTCCTCCCGGCGTTGTCCTTGAACAAGGAGTACGAACCGCTGTCCATCGCCTGGCTGGTTCCGCTGAGCCTCGATCCTGACCCGGCACTGCTCGGCGCCGACGGCACCGCCCGGACGGCCGCGTGGAAGAAGGCCATCGGGCCTGGTTCACGCCTGGATGGGGTGATCAGGGGCACCGACAGCACGAAGGTCACGTGGGCGATCGATCCGGCTCTGTTGGGTCCGCCGCGGCCGGCCACAACCACGGATAGTTCCGCGGCTGGCCCCACGCCAACCCCCTCAGCCGCTCCTGCGCGGGGTGGCGCCACGAGCACCGACCCCGTGACTGAGGCGACCACGGCGCTCGCGAACAGGCTCAGGGAAGCCGCTCCGCGCCATACCCTCTGGGCCTTGCCGTATGCCGACCCCGACCTCGCCGCTCTCCTCCCGCTGGCCTCGGGCCAGAGTGCCCTCGCAGCGCTGCTGGACCACCCCTCCGGACTGGCAGCTGCTGTCGGCCCCGCGCGCACCGGCATCGCCTGGCCGGTCGACGGCGCGCTGTCCACCAGTCGCGAGCAGAGGCTCAGGGCTGCGTACTCCTCGTCGGGGCTGGCGGGCGCAGTGATCTCCGCCTCGACCCGGACGATGCGAAGCGGCTACACCGACGACGCGGGCCGCAAGTCGGTCGGCGGACTGCCCCTGCTGGCCTACGACCAGGCCCTGAGCAGGACCTTCGCGCAGACCTCCGCAGCCGGCGCTGTCACCACCCAGCTCTTCCTGGCCGACTCCCTGGCCCTGCTCGGCGAACGGCCCGGAACCCCCAACCGGTCGGTGCTGGTGGCAGCGCCCCGGACGTTCGCGGGCAACCCCACGGTGCTGGCCTCCTTCTTCGTCGCTGTGGCCCAGGCTCCCTGGCTGACACCGACCTCGACCGAGCAGCTGCTCGCCGCCGCCGGGACAGCCGCTCCCGACGTGCCCGGCAGCGGCCCCACCGTGACACCGAGCCCTGCCACGCCATCCCCGACGACCTCACCGACCTCGTCGGCCTCACCAACCGCTCCCGACCCGCTCAGCGCCGGTAGATCCCCCTTGGCCCCGGCCACGCTCCAGAACATCTCGCGAAAGACTCTCGCCATCGACGGTGTCGCCAGCATCCGTGACGACACCCAGTCCTTCCAGGCCCGTTGGACGGACGCTCAGGAACAGGTGCTGTCGAGTCGTTGGCGAGGTCACGCTGGCGCGATCACTGTTATCGACGCGGCCACCCAGGCGGCGATCACGGCCGTCAGCAACGGTGTTCGCGTCGTGCCGAGCTCGGTGAACTTCTTCGCCGACCGGGGTGTCCTACAGGTCACGGTGGTCAACGATCTCGCGGTTCCTGTCCACGATGTGCACCTGACCCTGACCCCTGGCCAGCCGAGGGTCCGGATAGACCAGCAGTCCGGGCCGCTGAGGATCGGCGCCAAGAGCCGGACCAACGTGAAGCTGAGCGTCACTGCCATCGCCGCGGGGCTGGTCCCCGTCGAGGC
>JAYSQH010000171.1:0-2222 GCA_043721655.1 Phycicoccus sp.
TCCGCCGGCTGAGGGAGCACGGGATTGGTGTCTTTGGTGTCACGGCGGAAGATGCCCACGTGTCGTCAGTCCTTAGATGTCGTCGTCGAAGCGGGTGGCGGGCCGAAACCTCCACTGGCTCCATGTCCAGTGTCCCCCCGTTGGCTGCCCGGCAGAGACTCCACTTCGACGAAATGGGCCTCGCTGACCCGTTGAACCACAAGCTGGGCGATCCGGTCGCCCCTGCTGATGGTGAACGCCTCGTGAATGTCGGTGTTGAGCAGGTTGACCAGGATCTCGCCGCGGTAGCCCGCGTCAATCGTGCCGGGTGCGTTGACCATGGTAATCCCGTGCCTGGCCGCCAGCCCCGAGCGCGGGTGCACGAACGCGGCATACCCGGCGGGCAGGGCGATCGCCACACCCGTGGGAACAAGTGCGCGCTGCCCCGGCGCGAGGCTCACGTCCGTGCGCGCGTGCAGGTCCGCTCCCGCGTCGCCGGCGTGGGCGTATCCGGGCAGCGGCAGCCCTGGGTCCAGTCGCGAGATCAACACCTGGACCCGCGAAGGGTCAGTCATCTGTGCAGCCGTTCATCCGTGAACCATTCATCCGTGAAGCCGTTGCCGCGCCACCCGCAGTGGGCACTTCGACTCAGCTGGCGCACTCGCGACAGACCGGCTGGCCGCCGACTTCCTTGGCCAGCTGGCTGCGGTGATGTACGAGGAAACAGCGCGAACAGGTGAACTCGTCAGCTTGCTTGGGAACCACTCGAACGGACAGCTCCTCGCCGGAGAGGTCCGCTCCGGGAAGCTCGAAGCCCTCGGCCTGTTCGGTCTCGTCGACGTCAACGCTCGACTTGCTCTTGTCGACGCGCCGTGACTTCAGCTCCTCGATCGAGTCTTCGGCGTCGTCGTCATCGGTCTTGCGTGGCGCGTCATAGTCAGTCGCCATGGCGAGTGTTGCCCTCCTTGAGGTCAGAACAGGATCCGTCGTGCGTCGCTGGGGGGTCAACGACGGGCCGGCTGATTTTGTGCCCGCTTGCGCCGCGGATTGTGCCCTATCTGCCCCCTCCCTGTCACCTTGGGGCTCCCCGCGACACAGGGCACCCCCTCAGTTTGGTGCTTGGGTGCCCTGTCAGCGCAGCGGCGCCAATGCCTCCAGACGGGACAACAGGGAGGTATGTATGCCGGGTCCGGCCGCCACCACGGCCGCCTCCCCAGGAGGTCTCTCGCGCAGTCCCGTGACCAGCGCCCCTGCCTCGGTGGCGATGATCCAGCCAGCCGCCAGATCCCAGGGGTTGAGGCCCGACTCGTAGTACGCATCGACCGTGCCACAGGCGACCGCGCAGAGATCCAGCGCGGCGCTGCCGGCCCGCCGAATGTCCCGGATCTCTGGCAAGAGGGCGGCAAGAACCTCGCCCTGGCGGGCACGCACCTCGGGCAGGTATCCGAACCCGGTGGCCACCAACGACTTCAGCAGCTCATCGACGGGGTTGACCCTGATCGCCGTGTCGTGATCGCCCTGACGGACATACGCACCGCCGAACAGTCGGGCGTGGAAGATCTCCATCGTGAGGGGGTTGCAGATCGCGCCGGCCACCGGTCGCCACTGCCCCGGCCTGCCCGGGTCTCCGATGACAGCGGCCACCGACACGCAGTAGGCCGGGATCTCGTACAGGTAGTTCACGGTGCCGTCGATCGGGTCGATGACCCAGGTGATGTCCGAGGTTCCGGCTGAGGTCCCGTCCTCCTCGCCGAGAATCGCGTCGTCGGGCCGGGCGTCCAGCAGATGAGCGCGCAGGAGCGCTTCAGACTGCTGGTCCATCACGGTCACGATGTCGTTGACGCTGCTCTTGGTATCCAGGACACCAAGGGCGCGCGGGCGTTCCTGCACGATGAACTCGCCGGCCGCACGGGCAGCCGAGACGGCCAGATCCTCGAGCTCGCGAAGGAACAGCTGTGGCAGCGGGTCCGACAACCCCCGGCCGGAGAAGCTCAGCTTGGCGCACATCAGTCGGACCCGCACAGGGCCGGCTTGGCGGCTCGCAGGTTAGGGCAACAACCAGGACGGCATACCGGCGGGAACGCGTCGGTGCCCGGCCAGGAAGGAACGTCGACCGGAGCCTGTCCGCGGGCCTGCGCGGCCCGCTCGGACACAAGGTCGACCAGACCCGAGACGAACTCGGGGTCGGCCCCCACGGTGGGCACCCGGACCATCTCCAGGCCGAGTCCGGCCGCCGTCTCTGC
>JAYSQH010000172.1:0-3402 GCA_043721655.1 Phycicoccus sp.
CTGCAAGCCTCGGTGGCGACCGACCTGAAACAGCTCTTGGCCTACTCCACGACCGAGAACATGGGTCTGATCACCCTGGCTCTTGGCGCCGCCGCTCTACTCAGCTCCGCCGGTGCGCCGACGGTGGCCGCAATCGCTTTGACCGCAGCGCTTTTGCACCTGCTTAGCCATGCCTCCTTCAAGACGCTCGGCTTCCTCGCAGCCGGATCTGTGCTCGCCGCTACCGGGCTGCGTGACCTCGACAAGCTCGGCGGCCTGGCTCGCCGGATGCCCGTCACCACGGTGATGTTCGGCATCGCTGCACTGGGGGCGTCCGGCCTGCCACTGGGTGCCGGATTCGTCAGCGAGTGGCTCCTGCTGCAGAGTCTCATCCACTCCCCCCACGACAGCAACACGCTGTTGGCGCTCGCGATGCCGTTGTCGGTGGGTGCCGTGGCGCTCACCACCGGGCTCGGGATCGCGGCCATGGTGAAGGCATTCGGCGTCGGTTTCCTGGCCCGGCCACGTTCGGCGGCCGCCGAGGCCGCTCATGAAGCACCCGCCAGCATGCTTGCCGGCATGTCGCTGGCCGCGGTCGCCTGCGTCGTATTCGCGGTCGCCCCAATCATATTCGCCCCCAGCCTGCAGCGGGTGCTGGCCGTCCTGCCCACGGTCGGTGGCGACGCGGCTGGTCCGCAGTTCAGCACGATCCTGCGCCTGCCAGGCGTCGCCGGGTCGATCTCGCCCGGCCTGCTTGCGGTCGCGCTGATCATCACGGTTCTGGTGGCACTCGGTCTGGCTCGATGGGGCGTACGCCATCGTCCCGCACCGGCGGTGGCGCCCTTGTGGGCGTGCGGCGCAGATGCCCTCAACTCCCGGATGCAATACACGGCAACGTCTTTCGCCGAGCCGTTGCAGCGCGTCTTCGACGACATCCTGCGACCCGACACCAATGTGGAGGTCACCCACTTCGCCGAGTCGCAGTACCTCGTCGAGAAGGTCACCTACCAGGCGAGGATGGTCGATCCGGTGGAACAGCGCTTCTACACACCGGTGGTGCTCGCGGTCACGACCTGGGCGCAGCTGGTTCGCCGCGCCCACACAGGCAGCGTGCACCTCTACCTCGCATACGGCGCGACAGGTCTGCTCATCGTTCTCCTGGTCGCCCGATGAGTGCCATGGCAGTCGTCGCGGCCATCCTGCAGGTGGTCGGCGTCCTGTTCGCAGCGCCGGTCGTCGTCGGCGGGATGCGGCAGGTGCGGGCACGTCTGGAGGGCCGGGCCGGAGGCGGTATCGGCCAGCCGTGGCGGGACCTGAGGAAGCAGCTACGCAAGCAGCAGATCACACCACGAGGGACGACGGTGGTGTTCGCCCTGGCGCCGGCCGTCGTGGCCGGCAGCTCGCTCCTGATCGCCGCGATCGTCCCGCTCATTGCCCTCGGCTCGCCGCTGGACTCGACGGCAGACCTGTTCGGGGTGGTCGGCCTTCTCTTCCTGGGGACAGTCGCCCTGACCCTGGCCGGCCTCGACACCGGCACAGCATTCGGCGGCATGGGGTCGAGCCGCGAGATCACCATCGCCGCACTCGTCGAACCCACCATCCTGCTCGCGGTGTTCGCCCTGTCCGTTCCCGGACAGTCGGCCAACCTCGCTGCGATCGTGTCGGCAACGGCCAACAACCCGAGCCAGCTGGTGTCGCCGGGAAGCCTGCTGGCGTTCGTGGCGCTGTGCATCGTGATCGTCGCCGAGACCGGGCGGCTGCCGGTTGACAACCCGTCGACCCACCTCGAGCTGACGATGATTCATGAGGCCATGGTCCTGGAGTACGCCGGCCCGAAGCTGGCACTGGTCGAGTGGGCTAGCGGAATGCGCCTCACGGTTCTGCTCGCGCTGGTCGCAAACCTGTTCATGCCATGGGGTGTTGCGAGCGCTGACCCGTCGTTGCTGGCCGTACTGATAGGTCTCGCGTCGGTCGCCGCCAAGGTCATTGTCCTGGCCGGTCTGCTCGCCGCCGGTGAGGTGTTCATCGCCAAGCTTCGGCTGTTCCGCGTCCCCGAGCTGCTGGCCGGCTCGTTCCTGCTGGCGCTGCTCGCAGTGACCGCGTCCTACTTCCTCGGCACCCCGACCAGCTGACCGCCACAACATGAACAGAGACAGCAGATGACCCAGGCCACCTACACCGGCGTGCTCGATCTTGCCGCGGGAGCGTTTCTGCTGGCCGCAGTCCTCGTGGTCTGGCGCCGTGAGCTCCGAGCCATCGTCCGACTGCTGGCCTGGCAAGGCCTGGCGCTGGCCATCATCCCCCTCACCGTCGGGATCTACCAAGGGGACACGGCACTGGTCACCGTCGGCGTCGTCGTACTCCTCCTGCGTGCGGTCGCGCTGCCGCTTCTGCTCGCCCGGGCAGCCGGCACCGAGGATCACGAACGCCGCGAAAGCACTCCGCTGGTCAACACCACCACGTCTCTGCTGATCACCGCCGCGCTGACCGTCCTGGCCTACGCGGTGACGCGGCCGATCATCGCCCTGGACCCCTCTCCGGCCACCCGGGCAGTGCCGGCCGCGTTTGCCGTGATCCTGATTGCCGTCTTCATCATGGTCAGCCGCCGGCGTGCCCTGTCCCAGGCCGTGGGTTTCATGATGCTGGACAACGGAATTGCGGCCACGGCGTTCCTCATCACCTCCGGCGTCCCTCTCATCGTGGAGCTCGGCGCGTCGCTCGACGTGCTGTTCGCCGTGCTGGTGCTGGGTCTGCTCACCGGGCACATGCGCCGCGAGTTCGGCGGCACCGACCTCGACCAGCTACGGGAGCTGCGCGACTGATGAACAGCTTCCTTCTGACACCGGTGCTTGCCCCGCTCGCCGCAGCCGTATTCGCGGCACTGCTCGGTTGGCGACGACTCAGCGCCTTCGTGACCGTGCTCGCGGCGCTGTCGGTGCTAGTCAGCGCCGCCGGCCTCGGCTTCAACGTCGGGTCCCGTGAGCTGTTCAGTGTCGGCCACTTGCTGCGGGCCGACGCGCTCACGGTCACGATGCTCATCGTCATCGGCACGGTCGGCACCTTGGCCACCTGGGCCAGCGTCGGCTACATCAACGCCGAGCTGGTCCACGGACACACGGACCACAACGGTGCGAACCTCTATGGCGTCCTGGTTCCCATCTTCCTCTCTGCGATGTCGCTCGCGGTCCTGGCCAACAACATCGGGGTGATGTGGGTGGCCATCGAAGCCACCACCGTGGCGACAGCATTCCTCGTCGGACACCGTCGGACCCGGGCCGCCCTCGAGGCGACCTGGAAGTACGTCATCATCTGCTCCGTCGGCATCGCGCTGGCGTTCCTGGGGACCGTGCTGCTCTACTTCGCCAGCTTGCACGCGGGTGCGTCGAGCGCGAACGCGCTGGACATCGACGTTCTGCTCGCCCA
>JAYSQH010000173.1:0-8423 GCA_043721655.1 Phycicoccus sp.
TTTGAGGTGGGCATCGCCTCGCTTGCTCCAGAGCTCACCTGCATCGCCCCGGTCCGAGACCTCGCGCTGACTCGCGACAAGGCCATCGACTACGCCGAAAAGCACAGCCTGCCGATCGAGACCACGAAGAAGAACCCGTACTCAATAGACCAGAACGTCTTCGGTCGTGCGGTCGAGACCGGCTTCCTCGAGGACATCTGGAACGCTCCCGTCGAGGACCTCTACACCTACACCAAGGACCCCGCGCGCCCGCACGAAGCCGACGAGGTCGTCATCACCTTCGAGGGTGGTGTGCCCGTCGCCATCGACGGTGAGAAGGTCAGCGTCCTGCAAGCCATCCAGGCGCTCAACGAGCGGGCCGGAAACGCCGGTGTCGGACGGCTGGACCTGGTCGAGGACCGTCTTGTCGGCATCAAGAGCCGTGAGATCTACGAGGCACCCGGCGCACTTGCCCTGATCACCGCGCACCAGGAGCTCGAGAACGTCACGATCGAGCGCGAGCTCGGCCGCTACAAGCGTGGGGTCGAGCAGAAGTGGGGCGAGCTCACCTACGACGGTCTGTGGTACAGCCCGCTCAAGCGCTCGCTCGATGCGTTCGTGGCATCGACGCAGGAGCACGTGTCCGGCGACATCAGGATGACGCTGCACGGCGGTCGGGCCGTGGTCAACGGCCGTCGTTCCGCGTCCAGCCTCTACGACTTCGGCCTGGCCACCTACGACGCCGGCGACACGTTCGACCAGAGCCAGGCCAAGGGCTTCATCGAGCTGCACGGCCTGTCCAGCAAGATCGCCGCCAGTCGCGACCTGCGGCAGGTCACGTGAGCCAGTACGACCCCAGCCACCCCAGCGGTATGCCGGGCGCCGACACCCAGGGCGGGGAGCAGGCGGGCAAGGTCAGCCTGTGGGGCGGACGTTTCGTCGGCAGTGCGTCGGACTCGCTGGCTGCCCTGTCAAAGTCCACCCACTTCGACTGGCGGCTGGCCCCCTACGACATCGCCGGTTCTCGCGCGCACGCCCGGGTGCTGCACCGTGCGGGGCTGCTCGACGACGCCAGCCTGGGGACCATGCTCGAGGGGCTCGGGCGGCTGCTCACCGACGTTCAGTCTGGTGGCTTTGGGCCCGACGAGGACGACGAGGACGTTCATACGGCGCTCGAACGTGGCCTGATCGAGCGGGTT
This sequence comes from Phycicoccus sp., assembly GCA_043721655.1. GTDB lineage: Bacteria > Actinomycetota > Actinomycetes > Actinomycetales > Dermatophilaceae > UBA4719. Next base: position 1,179 of record JAYSQH010000173.1, read on the forward strand.
GGCGCGGACGTCGGCGGCCGGCTTCGTGCGGGCCGCTCACGCAACGACCAGGTCGCCACCCTGTTCCGGATGTACCTGCGAGACAGTGCCCGACGCGTGAGCGGGCTGGTGCTCGACGTCGTGGATGCCTTGGTGTGGCAGTCGAGTCAGCACATCGACGTGGCGATGCCCGGTCGCACCCACCTCCAGCACGCCCAGCCGGTGCTGCTGGCCCATCACCTGCTGGCCCACGCATGGGCTCTCTTGCGAGATGTGGAGCGCTGGCAGGACTGGGACCGACGAACGGCCGTATCGCCGTACGGGTCGGGAGCGCTGGCGGGCACCTCCCTGGGGCTGGATCCCGAGGCGGTCGCCGCTGACCTCGGCTTCACCGGTGCGGCGGAGAACTCGATCGACGGTACCTCGAGCCGCGACTTCGCAGCGGAGTTCGCTTTTGTCAGCGCCATGACTGCGGTGGATGTCTCCCGGCTCGCCGAGGAGGTCGTGATCTGGGCCACCAAGGAGTTCTCATTCGTTGCCCTCGACGACGCATACTCGACGGGGTCGAGCATCATGCCGCAGAAGAAGAACCCCGACGTGGCCGAGCTGGCACGTGGCAAGGCCGGGCGGCTGGTGGGGGACCTCACCGGTCTGCTCACGACTCTCAAGGCGCTGCCCCTTGCCTACAACCGCGATCTGCAGGAGGACAAGGAGCCGGTATTCGACGGGGTCGACACCCTCGAAGTCCTGCTCCCCGCTTTTGCTGGCATGGTCGCGACCTTGAGGTTCAACACCGATCGACTCGAGTCCCTTGCGCCGCGAGGGTTTTCGCTGGCGACTGACATCGCTGAGTGGCTCGTTCGACGAGGGGTGTCATTCCGCATCGCCCACGAGATCGCAGGCGCATGTGTCCGGGATTGTGAGGGCCGCGGGATCGAGCTCTGGGACCTTTCCGACGAGGAGCTGGCGTCCATCTCGGTGCACCTCACACCGGCCGTGCGCGCAGTCCTCACCGTTCGCGGATCGCTGGAGTCCCGTGACGCCAAGGGGGGCACTGCGCCGGTGAGGGTCCGCGAGCAGCTCCAGACGATTCAGGCCGTTGCCGCCGAGCGACGTGCCTGGGCCTCGAGCGCGGTGGCCGTCCGCGGTTGACCCTGCTCAGCCGGACCAGGTGCTCATGACCTCGTATGGCGGCACGAACATGTGCTGCCGGTCCCGTGGCAGCAGCACTGCCCACGGGCGATTTCTTGGCTGCATCATTCATCACAAACCATCGCCTCGTGGCAACGACGTCACCCGAGGCAACGCGGTCAAAACCGGTTCGGTAAAGTCTGGGAACAGGACATGCCGCGGCCATATGGCCCGTGGTTCGCACGTGCGACATCTGGAGGTTCGATGGCGGTATACGAGCACCTCACCTCAACAGCAGCCGAATTCGATGCGGGGCTGGGCCGGTGAGCAAAACGGACCTGGTGGGCGGAGTTGACGCCCCAGGGCGCGCTCGAATCTCCGCACGTACGCTGCGCACCGATCGCTGGTGGCTCGAGCCGCTGCTCACCTTCATCGGGCTGAGTTCTTTCGTGCTCTATGGCTTCATCCGGACCGCCTCCCAGAGCGCCTACTTCATCGAGGGCGCCCACTTCTCGTACCTGTCACCGTTCGCCTCGCCCTGCCTCAGTGATGCCTGCGGAGCAGCCGCCGAGTTCGGAACCTGGGGCACGTTCCCCCAGATGATCCCGCTGGCCATCCTCACCCTTCCGTTCCTGCTTGGTTTCCGGCTGACGTGCTACTACTACCGCAAGGCGTACTACCGCTCGTTCTGGCTCTCGCCGCCCGCGTGCGCGGTGCCTGAACCGCACACCGAGTACACCGGTGAGACGCGCTTCCCGCTCCTCGCGCAGAACCTGCACCGTTACTTCTGGGCCGCGGCGGTCGTGATCTCGGTGATCAACACCTACGACGCGTTGAAGGCTTTCCACGGCACCGAGGGGTTCGGGCTCGGTCTCGGCAACGTCATCCTCGTCGGCAACCTCATCCTGCTGTGGTTGTACACGCTGGGCTGTCACTCTTGCCGGCACATCACCGCCGGCAAGATCAACAACTTCTCGAAGCATCCGGTGCGCTACTGGTTGTGGGGAAAGATCGGCTGGCTCAATGCCCGGCACATGCGCCTGGCCTGGACCACCTTGGGAACCTTGGTGTTCACGGACGCCTACATCGCGCTGGTCTCCTCCGGCACTATTACTGATCTGAGGTTCATCGGATGAGCGAGTTCGAACGTTTCGAGTACGACGTTGTGGTGATTGGCGCCGGTGGCGCCGGGCTCCGGGCCGCGATCGAGGCCCGGGAGCATGGTTTACGGACGGCCATCGTGTGCAAGTCCTTGTTCGGCAAGGCACACACGGTGATGGCCGAGGGCGGTATTGCGGCCGCGATGGGCAACGTCAACTCCAAGGACAGCTGGCAGGTTCACTTCCGCGACACGATGCGTGGCGGCAAGTTCCTCAACAACCCGCGGATGGCCGAGCTGCACGCCAAGGAGTCCCCGGACCGGGTCTGGGAGCTTGAGACCTACGGGGCGCTGTTCGACCGCACGGAGGACGGGCGGATCAGCCAGCGCAACTTCGGCGGGCATGAGTACCCACGCCTTGCCCACGTCGGCGACCGCACCGGCCTGGAGCTCATCCGCACGCTCCAGCAGAAGATCGTCTCGCTCCAGCAGGACGACCTTGCCGAGCACGGGGACCTCGACGCCCGGATCAAGGTCTTCGCCGAGTGCACGATCACCGATCTGCCACGGACCGACGGCAAGGTGGCCGGCGCCCTGGGATACTGGCGTGAGTCCGGCAAGTTCGTCGTGTTCCAGGCGCCGGCCGTGATCATTGCGACCGGCGGTATCGGCAAGAACTTCAAGATCACCAGCAACTCCTGGGAGGGCACCGGCGACGGGCTCGCCCTGGCCCTGCGCTCCGGCGCCACCCTGGTCAACATGGAGTTCATCCAGTTCCACCCCACCGGCATGATCTGGCCGCCTTCGGTCAAGGGCCTCCTGGTGACCGAGTCGGTTCGAGGCGACGGTGGAGTCCTGCGCAACTCTGAGGGCAAGCGCTTCATGTTCGACTATGTCCCCGAGGTCTTCCGGGGCCAGTACGCCGAGTCCGAAGAAGAAGGGGACCGCTGGTACAAGGATCCCGAGCACAACAAGCGCCCGCCCGAGCTGTTGCCGCGTGACGAGGTTGCGCGAGCGATCAACAGCGAGGTCAAGGCTGGCCGTGGCACCGCCCATGGCGGCGTGTTGCTTGACGTGTCGACGCGACTGACTGCCGAGGAGATCCTTCGCAAGCTGCCCGCGATGCACCACCAGTTCAAGGAGCTCGCGGACGTTGACATCACGAAGGAGCCGATGGAGGTCGGCCCCACCTGTCACTACGTGATGGGCGGGATCGAGGTTGACGCCGACACCGCAGCCAGCAAGGTTCCCGGGCTGTTCGCCTGCGGTGAGTCCGCCGGAGGTATGCACGGTTCCAACCGTCTCGGCGGCAACTCACTGTCCGACCTTCTCGTGTTCGGACGACGCGCCGGAGCGGGTGCGGCGGAATACGTCCTTGGGTTGGGAGCGAACCGGCCCACGGTAATGGACGCAGACCTCGAAGCCGGCGAGGCCGCTGCCGTGGCACCCTTCGAGAACGAGGGTGAGAACCCCTACACGCTGCACCAGGAGCTTCAGCAGACGATGAATGACCTGGTCGGCATCATCCGTCGTGAGGGTGAGATTAAGGAGGCCCTGGGCTCGCTGGAGACACTGGCCGCCCGCGCGGCCACGGTCAGCGTCGAAGGACATCGGCAGTTCAACCCCGGCTGGCACCTCGCGCTCGATCTGCGCAACATGCTGACGGTCTCGAAGTGTGTGGCTCTGGCGGCGCTGGAGCGCGAAGAGAGTCGTGGCGGCCACACCCGCGAGGACTTCCCGGGGATGAACCCCAACTGGCGCAACGTCAACCTCATCTGTTCGCTGGATGCCGACGGGCGTTCCGTGTCGATCGAGCGCAAGCCGGTGCCTACGATCCGGCGTGACCTGTTCGAGCTGTTCGACCGCGGCGAGCTGACGAAGTACTTCACCGAGGCCGAGGTGGCCACGCTCGACGACCCGTCCGTCACGCCCGAACAAGGGGCGCTGTCATGACCTACCAGGCGAAGTTCCGCGTGTGGCGTGGCGACGCCGATGGTGGCGAGCTGAAGGACCATGCCGTCGAGGTCAACGAGGGTGAGGTCGTTCTCGACATCGTCCATCGGATCCAGGCCACTCAGGCTCAGGATCTGGCCGTCCGCTGGAACTGCAAGGCCGGCAAGTGCGGTTCGTGCAGCGCGGAGATCAACGGTCATCCGAGCCTGATGTGCATGACCCGGATGAACACGTTCACCCAGGAAGAGACCATCACGATTACGCCGATGCGCACCTTCCCGATCATCCGCGACCTGGTGACGGATGTCTCCTACAACTACGAGAAGGCCCGTCAGATCCCGGCATTCGCACCGCCGAAAGGCCTGGGTCTTGGTGAGTACCGCATGGCCCAGGTGGACGTCCAGCGGTCGCAGGAGTTCCGCAAGTGCATCGAGTGCTTCCTGTGCCAGGACGTCTGTCACGTGATCCGTGACCGGGACGACAACAAGAAGTCGTTCGCCGGCCCGCGGTTCCTCGTTCGTGCCGCCGAGCTGGCCATGCACCCGCTGGATGCGCGCAAGGACCGGGCCGACTTGGCCCGCACCGATCAGGGAATCGGCCTGTGCAACATCACCAAGTGCTGCACCGAGGTCTGCCCCGAGCACATCAAGATCACCGACAACGCCATCATCCCGATGAAGGAGCGCGTCGTGGATCGCAGCTACGATCCGCTGGTATGGCTGGGCAGCAAGATTCGCCGCAGGACCGACTGACCCGCGAGTTCTTCGCACGCCCGGTTCTGGATGTGGCACCCGAGCTTCTCGGGTGCCACATCTCGCATGCGGGGGTCACCGTTCGTCTCACCGAGGTCGAGGCGTATGCCGGGTCAAGCGACCCCGGTTCCCATGCCTTCAGAGGTCCCACCCCACGTACGCAGGTGATGTTCGGCGAGCCAGGTGGCCTTTATGTCTATTTCAGCTACGGAATGCACTGGTGCGCGAACCTGGTCTGCGGTCCCAAGGGTGACGCCAGCGCTGTCCTCTTGCGGGCCGGCGAGGTGGTCGACGGGCTCGAGGTGGCCCGTTCCCGTCGGTTTGGTGCCCTCGACCGGGATCTGGCACGCGGTCCTGCTCGCCTAGCCCGGGCACTGGCGCTCGGACGCGAGCAGAACGGCATCGACACCCTCGCGACGGGCAGTTCCTTCGTGGTTCGTGCACCGATGACTGGACCCTTGCTCGGCTCGGCCGGCGAGTGCGGCGCGTCCGGCCCATCCGGCGTTGTCGTGCGAAACGGGCCACGCGTCGGGGTGAGTGGCCCCGGTGGTGAGGCTGCGGCGTACCCCTGGCGCTTCTGGCTGGGGGGAGAGGTGACGGTCTCCGCGTACCGGCCCGGCAAGGTCCGACCACCGAAACCGGCTGTCCGGCCCCCGCGCTCGTAGGGCAGGCTGTGCCGTGACCGTCCGGGCCAGTGAAGGGAACCAACCACCGTGAGCGACATCCTTGAAGAGCTGCAGTGGCGCGGCCTGGTAGCGCAGACCACCGACGAGGCCGCACTGCGCGAGGCACTAGCCGGCGGAACGCTGACGGTTTACTGCGGCTTCGACCCGACGGCGCCCAGCCTGCACTTCGGCAACCTCGTGCAGCTCATCGTGCTGCGTCATCTGCAGCGAGCCGGGCACCGCGTCCTGTGTCTGGTCGGTGGTTCGACCGGACTGATCGGTGACCCCAAACCAACCTCGGAACGGGTGCTGAAGACCAAGGAACAGACCGCAGACTGGGTTTCCGCGATCCAGGGACAGGTGCAGCCGTTCCTGGACTTTGAGGGCGACAACCCGGCGACCATGGTCAACAACCTGGACTGGACCGCCCCGATGTCCGCGCTGGACTTCCTGCGTGACATCGGCAAGCACTTCCGGGTCAACCAGATGATCAAGAAGGACGCCGTCGCCGCGCGCCTCAACAGCAACGATGGCATCTCCTACACCGAGTTCAGCTACCAGCTGCTGCAGGGACTGGACTACCTGCACCTGTACCGCGAGTTTGGCTGCACGCTGCAGACCGGCGGTATCGACCAGTGGGGCAACCTTACGGCCGGCGTGGATCTCATCCATCGGGTTGAGCATGCCGCGGTGCACCTGCTGACCACCCCGCTCGTAACTACGGCCGACGGCACCAAGTTCGGCAAGAGTGAGGGCAACGCGGTGTGGCTCAGCGCAGAACTGACCAGCCCCTACGCCTTCTACCAGTACTGGATCAACGTCGAGGACTCCCTGGTGATCGGCCACCTCAAGATCTTCACCGATCGCTCCCGTGAGGAGATCGAGGCACTGGAGGCTTCGGTCGCGCAGACGCCGTTCAAACGCGACTCACAGCGGACGCTGGCTGCCGACGTGACGACGCTGGTGCACGGGGCACCCGCCACGGCCGCCGTGCAGGCCGCCAGCGAGGCGTTGTTCGGCAAGGGCGACCCTGCCGCCCTGGACGCCTGCACGCTGCATGACGCGACTGTGGAGCTGCCTGGCGCACCTGTTGCCCCGGGCGACTCGGTGGTGGATGCCCTAGTTGCCACTGGTCTCGTGGAGAGCCGCAACGCGGCCCGACGGGTGATCAGTGACGGCGGGGCATCGGTCAACAACGTCAAGGTGACGGACCTTGAGGCCGTTCTCGCCGAGGGCGACTTCCTGCACGGACAGGTGGCCTTGCTACGTCGCGGACGCAAGTCGCTGGCAGCCGCCCGCAGATCGCCCGGACCGCGCTGAGCGGTGCGCAAGCCGCTGACCAGCGGATTTGTGTTTCATCGTGATGAAGACCTAAAGTTCTGCGGGTCAGCCCGACAAGGGAGGAACGGACACCACCGCAGTAGGTGCGCAAGCACTCTTCGAAGTGGCCGGTCCCTTGTGGTTGAACGCCAAGGCCCCGCACGCAACGCCGATCCATGGCTCGGCGTTGATTATGTGCTCGGCCACGTGGCAAGGTAAGTTTGAACGGTTGCCCCGATGCGCCTCCGTGGTGGTGTGTGGGTGTGCGTGCGATTCTTGAGAACTCAACAGCGTGCCAAAAATCGATGCCAAGTTTGATCTCGTTGTGTGGGGTGGCTTTTGGGTT
>JAYSQH010000174.1:0-1577 GCA_043721655.1 Phycicoccus sp.
GCCCGCTACTCGGTCCCGATGGCCAGGATCGGGACCAGCGTGGCGGTCGTCTCCGGTTCGGGGTGTGTGTTGATCGTGGACCCCCGAACCGGTGAGGTGATCGCCGACCACGCCGCGGTGGCCCCCGGTGAGTCCTCCGTGGTCGACGACCACTACGGCGGTGCCCGGCCGAAGCCGAGGCGGGCGATCCGACCGAAAACCGTTGCGGAGAAAGCCTTCTGTGGTCTCGGCGCATCGGCGGAGGCGTTCCTGGCCGGTGCCGCCGCAGCCGGACACACCCGCCTCGGGCCCGAACTCGCCGAGCTGAACACGCTGGCCGCAGCCCACGGACAGGCAGTGTTCCTGGCCGCGTTGGAGCGAGCCACCGCGTTCAAAAGGTGGCGCAGCGCCGACGTCCGCTCGATCCTGGCCGCGGGGACCGGCACCCCACAACCGCGCCCGGCCGGCACAGCCCTGGTGATCGACCTGCCCACCACAGCGGGACGGTCCCTGGCCGACTACGCCCCCGCGACCGCCGCGGTGGTGTCCTCGTGAGCGCCCCAGCGCCGGGCCTGCCGCCCGATCTGACCGCAGGGCTGCGCCGGCTCAAGCTCGCAGCGATGCGCCAGCTCGCCCCCGAGCTGCTGCTCACCGCCAAAACCCAACGCTGGGCCCCCGAAGAGATCCTGCGGACCCTGATCGAAGCCGAGATCGCCTCCCGGGACGCCTCCAACACCCGGACCCGCCTCAAGGCAGCCGCGTTCCCTGTGATCAAGACCATCGAAGAGTTCGACCTGTCCGCCTCGAGCATCCCGGCACCAACCTGGGACTACCTGACGTCGCTGGAATGGATCGGCGCGAAAGAGAACCTGGCTCTGATCGGCCCGCCCGGAACTGGTTAACACTGCGCAGTCCTTTCTCAGGGTTGATCAAACAGTCCAGTTTGCTGGGCTGTTACGTTTATTCGCAGTCCTTTTCGCCGTCCTTGGTTGACTTGGACGGCTTCCAGTTCGCCGCTTTGGACCTTATGCAACACGGTCTGGCGGGCCATGCCGAGGGCCTTGGCGGCGTCGGCCAAGCGCAGCCAGCCCTCGGGGACCTCGGGGGCCAACCGGTCACGGACGGCCTTGTCGATGCGGATCCGCCACGGCGCGCCCGGTGTGAGCTGCTCGCCGACCAGGAACCCGTCGGCCAGCCACCGGTAGATCGTGACCTTGCCAACGCCCAGGAGGCGCTCGGCTTGGGGGACGTTGACCACGACGACATCTTGCTCGTCGGCACTGACAGGCCGGACTGCCGGTTCGTAGGCGGGGATCCCGCGAGCCACCCGCAAGCTCTTGACCCGGGTCTTGGTGAACGACAGTCCGGTGCCGGTGAGTCGCTTCTGTCGGCTCAGGATGAGCGCGATCGTGCTGTCGTCGTAGCTGCCCGCGAGGCGGCCGATCAAGGAAACGGTGTCTTCGTCGGTGGTCCGGGCGTGAGCGCCGGTCTTGTTCATCACCATGGCCAGTTCGGTGCTCGATCCGCCCTGCCAGATGATCCGGACCGCGGCGGTCCGCTTGTCCTGATCCACGGTCAGGACCACCTCGGTCAGGACC
>JAYSQH010000175.1:0-2255 GCA_043721655.1 Phycicoccus sp.
TGGGGAACGGCGACATCTGGTCGGCGCAGGACGCGCTCGCGATGGTTGAGCAGACCGGCTGCGACGGCGTCGTCGTGGGGCGTGGTTGCCTGGGCCGGCCGTGGCTGTTCGCCGACCTGGCTGCGGCGTTCGCCGGGACTCCGACCCGGGTTCAGCCCAATCTGGGACAGGTTGCTCGCACGATGCGTCGACATGCGGAGTATCTCGCCGACTATCACGGCAGCGAGATGAAGGCTTGTCGCGACATACGCAAGCACATCGCCTGGTACCTCAAGGGATTCCCCGCCGGGCACGACGTTCGTCACCGACTTGCCCTGGTTGACTCCTTTGCCACGCTCGACGACCTGATCGCCGGGCTGGACCTGGATGCGCCGTGGCCGGGTGAGCCAGCCGAAGGCCAACGAGGGCGCGCCGGCACGCCGCGGCGGGTTGCCCTGCCGGATGGATGGCTTGACTCTCAGGAGCTGAACGAGGAGTCCGCGGCAGTGGTGGCTCAGGCCGAGCTGTCGGTCTCGGGCGGCTGACCCACGACGAGTGACTGGCCGCCGGATTGCCCTGCGGCAGCAAAGGATTCGAAAGTGAGAGTACCGGTATTCTTCGGGACTTATGTCCCGTTCAATATCGTCGGCAGAGGGGGACGATGTGCCTAGGTAAACCGGAGGAGGTTCACCGATCTGGTGCCTCCCGGCTTCAGATACTCGGTTCCTGAAGGGAACAACAGAAATGTCCAGCACGAGCAGCAAACCGGTCAAGTTCATCGCTTGGTTAACAGTGGTCGCCGGCATCCTCATGATCGTGGCGGGCGGCGTCACCTGGGGTCTCGTGCAGTCCCAGCTCAAGGCCGCGCACATCACCGTCTCACCGATATCTCCCGAGAACCCGGGCAGGCTGGCTGGCAAGGATGTTGCCGGGCCGTTTACCGCATACGCCCAGGCTGGCGTCATCGATACCCACGCGCTTGAGGGCGCCGGTGGCAAGACCTACGCACAGCTCGGTACCGAACTGTTCGCGCTCAAGGACAAGCTCAAGGCGAGCGGAGCCACCGACGCCGACCTCGCGACCAACGCAGATGTTATGAAGCTCACCGCGACGCGTACAACCTCGATGAACGGCTCGTTCCTGAGGGCATCGTTGTTCACCTCGGTCGTCGCTTTCGGTATCGCGGCTCTGGTCATGGGCCTCGGGCTGCTGTTCATCCTGATCGGGTTCGCGCTGCAAAAGGTCGCCACCACGGTGGTCGTCACCGAGACCGCGGCTCCTGCTGCAGGAGCGGCTCCGCCCAAGGCGTAGGAAGGCATGCTGCTCGGCGCGACGGTCTGATTTTTGCGCAGACCTCATGCACGGCCCGCCAACACGTCGGGAGCACGGGAAGCACCGCACCGTTCATCCATGGGCTTGGGGTGCGGTGCTTTCTTGCATCCGCAGACGGTGGCAGGCTTGACGGCATGTGCCGCAATATCAGGACCCTCTACAACTACTCTCCTTCCGCGACTGGGGACGAGGTTCAGGCTGCTGCGCTCCAGTACGTCCGGAAAGTCAGCGGAACCGCCAAACCATCGGCGGTCAACCAGCCGGCTCTTGACGAGGCGGTCCCCACTGTTGCGCACGTGACGCAGCATCTGCTCGAACGCATGGTGACCACCGCGCCTCCGAAGGACCGACAGGTCGAGGCTGCGGAGGCGCGCGAGCGCACCGTGATCCGGTATGGCGCGGGCTTGCCGGCCTGACCGCTCCGTCGCCCTCTGGGCAAGCCCGGCTGCTCAGCCCAGAGCGATGGGTCTGCCTGCGTCGGTGATCCAGTCGCTCCATGAACCGATGTAGACGTCGGTATCGTCGATGACGCCGGTAATGCTCAGAGCGAGAGCCAGGTGGGTGGCCTGCACACCTGAACCACAATAGGTGCCGACTCTTTTCGTCTGGCCTATGCCGAGCTCGCGAAAGCGACCTGCCGGCTGCTCGGCGGGCAGGAACCGCCCATCCGGGTCGATGTTGTCGAGGGCAGGTGCGTTGATGGCACCAGGGATGTGTCCGGCGACCGCGTCGATGCTCTCGTTCTCCCCGCGAAACCGGTTTGCGGGGCGGGCATCGATCAGGAGACCCAACCCGGCATAGGACGCGGCGGCAGTGGCATCCAGTAGGCGACCGAGGCCCGGACTCGACGGTGAGAAGTCCCCGGCTCGCGGGATGTGTCGACCGGATTCGGCGCCAAGGCCGGACGAGATCCAGGCGCCCATCCCACCGTCCAGCACCCGGAC
>JAYSQH010000176.1:0-2306 GCA_043721655.1 Phycicoccus sp.
GATCCCGCGGACGGCAGCCTGTTGGCCAGCGCGTCGGTGCCGACCACCGTGAGCACCGACGTCCTCGACGGCTACCGTTCCATTCGCAAAACCCTTGCCACTCAAGGGTTCCCGGTCGCGGATGACGTCTTGGCGTGCTCCAGCGCCGGCGGTGGTCTGCGCCTCGCGGTCGTGGGCTACGAGCGCTCCGTGACGGCCGAGGCAGGTCATCGGGTCGGGCTGAGCGCCGGGGCGAAGGTCGTTCATGTTGCCGCCGGGCCATTGACCACCGTGCAGGTCGCGGCGCTCCGGGCTACCCGCCCCGACATCATCCTGCTTGTTGGCGGGACCGATGGCGGGAACGCAGAGGTGTTGTTGCACAACGGTTCTCGCCTTGCCAAAGCCCGTCTGGGAGCTCCGGTGGTGGTTGCCGGTAATGTCGAAGCCCAGGCCGAGGTGGCGTCGTCCCTGTCGTCGACCGATCGGCGTTTCGTCCTGACCGAGAACGTCCTGCCCCAGATCGGCGTCATCAACCCCGACGGTGCGCGTTTGGCGATCCGCCAGGTCTTCCTGCGGCACGTCATCGGGGGCAAGCGACTCTCCAAGGGTCCCGAGTTCGCGGCGATGGTGCGCGCGGCAACCCCCGACGCGATGCTGCGCGGAGTCGAGACGTTCGCCGCGTCGATCGACGGCGATGTCATGGTCCTCGACATCGGCGGAGCCACCACCGATGTCTACTCGGTGATCAGCCCCGAGGGTGAGGACGCCGTGCTGCGCAAGGACGTCGTCCCCCCTCTCTGGCATGCGCGAACCGTGGAAGGCGATCTCGGGATGCGCTGGAACGCCGGTGGTGTCGCAGAGGCTGCGGTGGTGGAGCATCTGGTGTCCGGCTCCCAGACACGGCTCAGGGCGTGGGCGGCCAGAGTCGAGGCCGACCCGGCGTACCTGCCTCAGGGCGATGGAGAGGTCGCGCTCGACCTGGCCCTTGCCCGCGTCGCGGCGCTCACCGCAGTACGTCGGCACGCACGCCCTTCGAGCCCTGGCGACCCGGCCCGGCCATTGGCCCGGCTGGCCCACGTTATCGGCTCCGGCGGAGTTCTGCGGCACAGCCCAAAAGCTAGTCAGGACAGCGTATTGCGAGCCGTCACCTCCGACTTCGCGGGTGGCTGGAAGGTGCCGACCGCGGCACGAACGGCGGTCGACTTGGCCTACCTGCTTTTTGCGGCAGGCCTGTTGGCAGATGCTGAGGGTTACGGCCCCGAGGTGGCAGCCAGGGTGGCTCGACGCGTCCTCGCTCCTGAGGCCCTGCACCTGCCATGAGCCAGCCGGCGATATTCTTCACGCATGGCATCCCCGTCGCTACCCGTGACCCTGGACGACGTCGTCGCCGCGCAAGAGCTGCTCGCTAGCATCATCCATCCCACCCCGCTTGAGTTCAGCCATGCACTGAGCGACCGTGTGGGAGGAGACGTCCACCTCAAGTGTGAGAACCTCCAGCGCGCCGGGTCCTTCAAGATCCGCGGTGCCTACACGCGAATGTCCCGTCTCAGCAATGAGGAGAAGGCACGCGGTGTCGTCGCGGCCAGCGCCGGAAACCACGCTCAGGGCGTGGCACTTGCGGCGCAGCTGCTCGGCATCACGTCCACCGTCTTCATGCCTCTGGGTGCACCCATTCCAAAGCTCATGGCCACGCGTGCGTACGGCGCCCACGTCGAACAGCTAGGCACCAGCATCGACGAATGTCTCGTGAGGGCAGGACAGTTCGAGACCGAGACCGGCGCAGTGCTGATCCACCCGTTCGACCACGCCGACATCGTCGCAGGACAGGGGACCTGCGGCCTGGAGATCCTTGAGCAGTGCCCTGACGTCAAGACCATTCTCGTCAGCGTCGGCGGAGGCGGTCTCCTGGCGGGCATCGCGACGGTCGTCAAGACCATGCGACCCGATGTGCGTGTCATCGGAGTGCAGGCAGAGAAGGCGGCGGCCTACCCGCCGTCCCTGGCCGCCGGCAAGCCCGTGTCCCTGAGCTCGATGGCCACCATGGCTGACGGCATTGCCGTCGGTTGTCCCGGGGAGATCCCGTACGCCATCGTTCGTGAGCTGGTCGACTCGATCGAGACGGTGAGTGAGGACACGTTGTCGCGCGCGGTTCTGTTCCTGCTGGAACGGGCCAAGCTGCTCGTCGAGCCGGCCGGCGCTGCGGCCGTCGCGCGGCTGCTCGACGCCGGACCGCATGCCTATGAAGGCCCAGTGGTCGCTGTCCTGTCTGGTGGCAACATCGACCCGGTGCTGCTGCTGAGGATCATCCGGCACGGTCTTGCCGCTGC
>JAYSQH010000177.1:0-2660 GCA_043721655.1 Phycicoccus sp.
GCCTGCGGGTGCTGGACGTTCCAGTCGCGCACCTCGAAGAAGACCTCTCCAATGTGCGGGGTCCGATCCGGGAACCGGCTCTCGAGGCTTCGCCCGACCATCCCGCGGATAATGCGGTCTTCGTTGACGCCGTCTTCCTTGATGTTCAGCGTCTCGATCGCCCGCCCGTCGCGAATGATCGTGATCGAGTCTGCGACCTGCTCGATCTCGTTGAGCTTGTGCGAGATCATGATGGAACTGACCCCCTTGCCCTTCAACCCCCTGATCAGGTCGAGCAGATGCTGGGAGTCTGCTTCGTTCAGCGCCGCCGTCGGCTCGTCGAGGATGAGCAGCTTTACCGACTTGCTGAGGGCCTTGGCGATCTCGACAAGCTGTTGCTTGCCCACGCCGATGTGCTTGATCTGGGTATCGGGATCATCCTTGAGCCCGACCCTGGCAAGAAGCTCGAGCGCGCGCTTCTTGGCGTCGACCCAGTCGATCACACCCCGCTTGCCCGGCTCATTGCCAAGGAAGATGTTCTCGGTGATGGACAGCTCGGGAATGAGTGCCAGCTCCTGATGAATGATGACGATGCCGGCCGCCTCGCTGGAGCGGATGTCCTTAAAGTGCACAGGCTCGCCCTCGAAGACGATGTCGCCGGTGTAGGTCCCGGAGGGATGCACACCCGAGAGCACATTCATCAGCGTCGACTTGCCGGCCCCGTTCTCGCCGCAGATGGCGTGGATCTGTCCGGCCAGAACCGTGATGGAGACATCCGAGAGGGCCTTGACCCCGGGGAACTCCTTGGTGATGGAGCGCATTTCGAGGATGGTGTGGTTAGTCGCCATCGAGTGTGCTCACAAGCTCGACCTCTTTGTCATGCCGCTGGCTGTGGCGATCAACACGGGATGTGACCGTTCACAATTTGGGAAAATTCTGCTCCTGACCTCGTCAGCGTGTCAACCCGAGCGCAGGTCACGCTTGAGTAACGGTCGCAGTGACAACGGGAACACGTCCGGTCGAACCCCGGACGACCAGCTCCGGCAGGATCTGGCTGGGGTCAACGACGACATCGCCGCGCACTTTGCGCAGCAGCACCTCGACCGCACTTCGCCCGATCTCGGCGAAGTCCTGACGAATCGTGGTGAGCGGCGGCCAGAAATGTCGCGCATCCGGAATGTCATCGAAGCCCACGACGCTGACGTCTCGCGGGATGTCGAGACCGGCGTCGCGGAACGCGTGCATGAGCCCGAGCGCCATGTGGTCACTCGCCGCGAACACCGCGGTGAAGTCACGAGAACGCACCAGCTCACGGCCCGCGTAGTAGCCGAACTCGGCAGTCCAGTCACCCAGGATCGGCGGATTGGTGTTGAGCTCGGCGCTGTCGATCTCCTCGAGGAAGCCCCGCATCCTGGCCTCGGCCTCGATCCAGTCCTGCGGCCCCCCGAGGTGGATGATCTCGCGGTGACCCAGGTCGATCAGATGACGGGTGGCCATGCGCGCGCCCGCTACCTGGTCGGCGGGGACGAGACGCTCGACGCGACCCGTGGGCTGGAAGCTGACGTAGGGCACGTCGATCGACATGCGTTCCAGCACGTCGAACACCCGAACCTGGGGCGCGATGACGACAAGGCCCTCGACCGCCTGTTCCATCAGGTGCTCAAGAGCCTCCGAGATGGACGTCTGGTCCGACGCCGGCAGATTGGCGATATTGACGTAGTAACCGGCGGCCCGTGCGGCATCTTCGATCGCGACGACACTCCTTGCGGGGCCGTAGTCTGCGCTCAAGGCCGACAGCACGCCGATGGTGCGTGAGTGGCGGGTGACCAGCATCCGCGCGGCACGGTTGGGCCGGTACTGGAGGTCCTCCATGACCTGGGTCACGCGCGCTCTGGTCGACTCGCGGATGCTCGGATGGTTGTTGAGCACCCTCGAAACGGTCTGGTACGAGACTCCTGCCAGGCGCGCGACATCCCGAATGCTCGGTGCGCGGTCTTTGGGTAGCTGAGTCGGCACAGGAACCTTCATCGTGTGAACGGTCACAATTGTGAGTCGGCTTCATTATGCACACAGCCGCCCCACGCGAAAGAGGGTCGCGTGCACACAGCCGCCCCACGCACCGGAGCGTCGCGTGCAGATCGCCGCCTGCAGATCAAGGAAATGGTGCGAAAGACAGCCCGAACTTGCTACTGATCCAGGGTCGGTCTGTCGCGTATTCTGGCTGCGATCTGGAGAGGCGACATGGCACAATCGGTCACTGGCTTGGCCCCGGGCAGCGTGTCGGCGCTCGACCCCCAGGAGTCGATCGCCCGGCTCCTGCGCGACCTGAGGACTCGTCGCGACGGCCTCTCGGACAGGGAGGCTGCCCGACGGTTGGTGGTCTTCGGGCCCAACGAGCTGGTTCGACGTCATGGCCGGATCTGGCCGCGCGAGCTGCTCGGTCAGCTGATCCACCCGCTGGCCCTCCTGCTGTGGCTGGCCGGGTTGCTCGCAGCGGTCAGTGGCACCGCCGCGCTGGCGATCGCCATCGTCGTCGTGATCCTGATCAACGCACTCTTCGCCTTCGCGCAGGAGCGGCACGCAGAGAAGGCGGTGGAGGCCCTCGCGGCGTACCTGCCGCTGCAGGTGCGTGTGGTCCGTGAGGCGACCTCCAGACTGGTGGAGGTTCGCGAGCTCGTACC
>JAYSQH010000178.1:0-6370 GCA_043721655.1 Phycicoccus sp.
TGCGGAACGTCCGGGCGTGGGCGACCGGTGACGAGTGTCGCGGCGACGAAGATGCTCGCCTGCAGGCTGATGGCGATGGCCGGGATGATGGCGAACCACCAGCGTCTGGTGCGCCACCACACCAGCGCGACGGCGAGCAGGCAGACCCCGATGATGATCTCGGTGTTACCGACGTGGGACCAGACGGCTGTGACCGAGTCCCATGTTCGGTCGCGGGTGTCCTGAAGAGAACGGTTCAGGGCGCTCTCGGAGTGGTTCCAGCCAACCAGCGGCCCCGTCAGCAGCCGGCCGAACGCACTGATGGCCACCCACAGCGCAACTGCGGGAGCGAGTGCGCGAAGCAGCAAGCCACGGATGGCGGTGCGTCGGTCCGGTCCCGTGGTCCGAGCCAGATCAGGGGGCACAAGAAACATGTCAGGTCGTCCTTCTCCGTGGGGCCACTTCGCCGGGGCCGATGGTCACCTACGCGATCCAAGATCGTAACGGCCACGAACGGGACCGCGCCAGTAGAGTCACCTTGGCGAAAGGAGATCCTGATGGCGCAAGCACGTGACCTGAGCAGAGCCGCCAACAAGGTCAAGGGCCAGCCTGTCCTGCAGATGGGGGCCCGGCTTGGCTACGCCGTCAGCGGCGTTCTGCACCTGCTGATCGGCTGGATCGCCCTGCAGATCGCATCCTCTGCCAGTGGCAAGTCGGCGGATCAGTCCGGTGCGTTGCAGACCCTTGCCGGTAACAGCATGGGACGGTTGACACTCTGGCTGGCGGTGGTGGGATTCCTCGCGCTCGGGTTCTTTCAGCTGGCCTACGGCCTTGCGGCACGACCAAGCGCGGGCACCTCGCCGTGGGCCGTCCGGGCCAAGGGCATTTCCAAGGCGGTCCTCTACCTCGCACTTGCCTGGACAAGCTTCAGCACCGCCAAAGGTCACCCGAGCAACAGCAAAGCACAAAGCGCCGACTTCACATCCTCGTTGCTGCAACACACCGGTGGCCGACTGCTGGTCGGGCTCATCGGCCTGGTCGTCATAGGAGTAGGCGGCTACCACGTCGTCAAGGGCTGGACCAAGAAGTTCCTCCAAGACTTGAGCGAGCATCCCGGCACCCTTGCTACCCGCGCCGGGGTGGTCGGCTACATCGCCAAGGGCATCGCTCTCACTGTGGTGGGGATCCTGTTCGTCACTGCCGCGGCGCAGAACTCAGCGAGCAAGGCGACCGGACTGGACGGGGCGCTGCGCACGTTGCGCCAGCAGCCGGCCGGGCCCTGGCTCCTGACTGCGGTTGCCCTCGGTATTGCGGCCTACGGCGTCTACAGCTTCGCGCGAGCAAGGCATGCCCGCGTCTGAGTCTTCGTGCTTCATGATCGGGCGGCGCATCCCGAGGACGACCGGCCACCACCACATCAGCCGGACATCAGGCGCTGTATGTGGCCGAGATGACTCCGCGCGCCAGGGTGTGGCCACCCATGGTGAAGGCAGTGACCGCGGCGCTGGCCGTATCGTCCAGGCCCAGATCATCGGTGTCGAGGGCATGCACGGCGAAGAGGTAGCGGTGGGCTCGGTCGCCAGCGGGCGGGGCGGAGCCGTCATACATCTTGTTTCCGAAGTCGTTGGCCACGTGAAAGGCCCCTTGGGGAGCGTTCTCAGCTGTGCCTGCGCCGACGGCCAGGCCGGAGACATCAGCAGGGATGCCTATCAACAGCCAGTGCCAGAAGCCCGACGGGGTGGGCGCGTCAGGGTCGAAGCAGGTGACGGCATAGCCCTGGGTGCCTTCGGGCGCGCCAGACCAGGACAGCTGTGGTGAGAGGTTTCCTCCCGAAAAGCCCCAGCCGTTGAAGACGTGCTTTTCGGGCAGTCTGGCGTCGTTCGCGACGGACGTGCTCGACACCGTGAGCGCCAGCACCCGGGGCAACATGGAGTAGGGGTCGGGGGACACCGGACGGTCGAGGTTCATGGCGCCGACACTAGCGAAAGCGTCGGAGATTCTCAGCCGACCTGGTGAGTCGGTGGTCCTTCGAACTCGCCCGCAGGGGCGTTGGCGGGGTACGGCCCGCGGTGAACGCCTCCCGCCACAGGACCTCGGCCCTAAGCGGTCACAACGCGGTCGCGACCGGCGCTCTTCGCCGCGTGCAGCGCGATGTCGGCGGCGGCAATCGCGCCGTGGGCCGTAACCGGGTGGCCCACGCCGACCGAGACCGTGACCTTGAGTCCGCTGGCGACCTGCCACCACGGGGCTTTGCGCACAGCGTCGTGCAACCGCGCTGCGACACCCTCGGCCGCCGCGGCCCCGCCGAGGACCAGGATGACGAACTCGTCGCCGCCGTAGCGCACTGGTACGTCGTCGGCGCGGCAGTGGGTGCGCAAGATGAAGGCGATTCGGCGTAGCACCTCGTCGCCGACCGCGTGCGAGTAGGTGTCGTTGACCTGTTTGAACTCATCGACGTCGACGAAGACGACGGATAGGTCATCGCCTGCCAGCTCGACGGTGTTGGTCATCATGTGTCGGTTTCCCAGACCCGTGAGGGGGTCGAGCAGCGCGGCCTTGCCCATTCTGCTGGTCTCTGCGGTGAGCGCGCGCACCTGGTTGAGCGTCTGCAGCGAGGTGAATCGGCCTTCGCGCTCAACCCACACCCGCTCGAGGCTCTCCCGGGCCAGACGCTTCCACAGGTCGACCGCCGGGTGCCTGCCGTGTTCGGCCACGTCCAGGTCGGCGAGCGCCTCCATCGCCGCGGCTGCCCAGATGTCACGACTCGCCCGGTCGGCATTCGCCAGTGCGGCGAGAAGCTGCTGGCGGGCCTCGGCATAGTCGCCCGACTCCGTCGCCGCCTGCCCCAGGACGAGGCGCGCCAGGTGGGTCTCGACGAGCTCGTCGCGGAAGGGGAAACGCTGGGTGGCGGCCCTGACCCGTGCGGCCGCGAGCCCCGCGTCCCCGAGCCGGCTCAGCGCGTACGCCTCGATGACCTCGGCGCGCGCCGCCATCTCGGAGTTGCCGGCACGCTCGGCGATCCTGCCCATCCTCAACGCATGCTCGGCGGTTGTCACGAGATGCGGCCCTGCGTCGCGGGCGTGTCCGACGACGAGCAGAGTCGTCCCCCAGAAGGCGCTCAGCAGTGCCTGCTCCTGCACGACCAACAGGTCGACGTCGATATTGTCGCCGAGCGGAATGCCTGCCAGCGCCTCGTCCGCCTGCTCGAAGAGATACACCGCGCGCAGTGCCACCGCAATCGCTGAGCTGGCGGACACATACATGTAGCGGCCCGGGCCGGTATTCGAGACCAGCCACGCTGCCTCGGCCAGCGCATCCATCGCCCGGCTCACCTCCCCGACCTGGGTCGAGGACTCCGCAAGGAGGGCCAGAGCCTTGGCCCGCCACATCGGGTCGGGCTCGTCCTCCACCTCGACGAGAAGGTCAAGGGCCACGGTCACCGCCTCGTGGTGCCGGCCCAGCTCCTGGAGGGCGATGCCCTCGATGTAGCTCAGGAACAAGGTGGTGGTTCGGTCACCGGCAGCCTTGCTGACCAGCATCCCTGCACGGCACGCTTGCACGGCCCGCTCAGAAAACCCATCCAGGTACATCTGGTGGGCTTCATCCGAGAGGGCGTCGAACGGCCCGAACTCGCTGATCCGGACAAGCGAGGTGCTGATCGGCCTCACGATCGACTGCCCCCGTCCTGAGCTCCCCGCGCCCCCGAATCCGGTGCGCTATGACGACCACCAGCCGACGCTCACAACAAAGAGCATCGCCTTGGCAGATTATCACCCTGATGGTAGCCAGGACACGACATGGGCGCGGAAGGCTTCGGGGAACGAAGGCGGGCGGAAGGGACCCCCCGGCCACTCCCGGTGACGGGTGTTGCGTGACCCCTTACGGTGGAGCAATGGAGCCGGTCTACACCCCCGTCATCGCAGTCGCGAGAGCGTTGTTCGCAGCAGAAGGTCTGAAGTTCACGATCACCGGTGCGCGCAACATCCCACGTTCCGGTGGCGCCGTTCTGATGATCAACCACCTGAGCTACATGGACTTCGCGTACGCCGGCCTCGCGGCGGTCCCGAGCAGGCGACTCGTGCGGTTCATGGCCAAGGACGACGTGTTTCGTCACAAGATAAGCGGCCCCTTGATGCGCGGAATGCATCACATACCAGTGGATCGGACGGCAGGGGCGGCCTCGTTCCGCGCCGCGGTCACTGCCCTCAAGTCGGGGGAGATAGTGGGGGTGTTCCCCGAGGCAACCATCTCGCGTTCGTTCGAGCTCAAGGGGTTCAAGAGCGGCGCGGTCAGGATGTCCCAGGCAGCCGGGGTGCCGGTGGTGCCGATGGTCATCTGGGGATCCCAGAGGGTGTGGACCAAGGGCTATCCCAAGCGGCTGGGGCGCACGAACGTGCCGATCACTCTCAGCGTCGGCGCACCGATCCTGGCCGGGCCCAAGGACAACGCCGACGACGTCAACGCACAGATCCGGGCCCGGATGACCGAGCTGCTGCACGCCGCACAGGAGGCTTATCCAGCGGTTCCGTCCGCTGAGCTGATGTACCTGCCCGCCCGGCTCGGCGGCTCCGCCCCGACCCTTGAGCAGGCGACCGCCCTGGACGAGGCTGATGTGGCACGTCGTGCCGAGCGGCACGGGTCGACCGGCTGACTACCGTGCTCGTCTCGCTCCTGCGCACGTATCTGCGCCCCTACCAACGCCCGATCGCGATGATCGTGCTGTTCCAGCTCATATCCACGATCGCGAGCCTCTATCTGCCCGGCCTGAACGCACAGATCATCGACCAGGGAGTCGTTACCGGGGACACCGGCTATATCGTCCGCACAGGTGGGGTGATGCTGGGTGTGACGGTCGTTCAGATCGTGTGCTCGGTCGGCGCGGTCTACTTCGGCGCCCGCACCGCGATGGCGCTGGGCAGGGACCTGCGCGAGTCGGTCTTCGTCACCGTCGACTCGTTTTCCGCCGAGGAGGTCGGCCGGTTTGGCGCCCCGTCGCTGATCACCAGGTCCACCAACGATATCCAGCAGGTCCAGATGCTGGCGATGCTCACCTTCACGATGATGATTGCCGCGCCGATCATGTCCTTCGGCGGCATCATCATGGCGCTGCGCCAGGACGTCTATCTGTCGTCTCTGCTGGTGGTGATCGTCCCGACCCTGTTGGTTTGCGTGATCCTGATCATCTCCAGGATGCGGCC
This sequence comes from Phycicoccus sp., assembly GCA_043721655.1. Classification (GTDB taxonomy): domain Bacteria; phylum Actinomycetota; class Actinomycetes; order Actinomycetales; family Dermatophilaceae; genus UBA4719. Next base: position 5,178 of record JAYSQH010000178.1, read on the forward strand.
CTTGTTCAGGTCGATGCAGGAGAAGATCGACCTGATCAACCGGATCCTGCGCGAGCAGATCGGCGGCGTGCGCGTCATCCGGGCCTTCGTCAAGGACGCCCACGAACAGCAGCGGTTCGACGGCGCCAGCACCGACCTGATGAACGTGTCGATGGGCGTGGGACGACTGATGTCTCTGATGTTCCCCACCGTCATGCTCGTCATGAACGTCTCCAGCGTCGCGGTGATGTGGGTCGGCGGTCATCGAATTGCCAATGGGGACATGCAGATCGGCACGTTGACGGCCTTCCTTAGCTATCTCATGCAGATCCTGATTTCAGTGATGATGGCGACGTTCATGTTCGTGATGGTGCCTCGGGCCGAGGTCAGCGCGGAACGGATCACCGAGGTGCTCGACACCGTTCCGAGCGTTCGAGTACCGGATGCACCTCAGGTGCGCGTACGGCATACCGGCCTCGTGGAGCTGCGCGCCGCGTCGTTCAGCTATCCCGGGGCACAAGAGCCGGTTCTGCACGGCGTCAACCTGATCGCGAGGCCGGGGGAGACGACCGCGATTGTGGGGTCGACTGGCAGCGGGAAGTCGACGTTGCTCAACCTCATTCCGCGGCTCGTGGACGTCACGGGTGGCATGGTGCTGGTCGACGGACACGACATCCGCTTGCTGAACCCGAAGCATCTGCGGTCTTCGATCGGGCTGATCCCGCAACGGGCGTACCTGTTCGGGGGGACGGTCGCGACCAACCTTCGGTACGGCAAGGCAGACGCCACCGACGACGAGCTCTGGGCGGCCCTGGAGATCGCCCAGGCGCGTGAGTTCGTCGAGGCGATGCCTGAGGGGTTGAACTCCGTTATCGCGCAGGGCGGCACCAACGTGTCGGGAGGACAAAGACAACGCCTGGCGATCGCCCGCGCCGTGATCAAGGCTCCCGACATCTACCTGTTCGACGACTCGTTCTCCGCGCTCGACTATGACACCGATGCCCGGTTGCGTGAGGCGTTGTCGACGATCACGGCGCGCAGCACGGTAATTATCGTGGCGCAACGGATCAGCACGATCCGAAACGCCGACCGCATCGTGGTGCTGGACCAGGGATCGGTCGTCGGTACAGGAACTCACTCCGCCCTGATGTCGTCGTGCGACACCTACCGCGAGATCGTGCTGTCGCAGCTGAGTGAGGAGGAGGCTGCATGAG
>JAYSQH010000179.1:0-7838 GCA_043721655.1 Phycicoccus sp.
GCCGCGCCGCGGTCGAGTCCCACCACATAGGGCACCTTGACCTTGCCGCTGGCCACTTTGAGGACGACCACCGACCCGGAAGGCACGGTCTCGCCCGCCTTGGGCACTGTTTCTATAACCAGACCCTTGTCGACGGTGCCGTCATCGACCGAAACCACCTTGCCGACGGTCAGGCCAAAGCCCTCGATAGTCGTCTTGGCCGAGCCCTCGTTGTAGCCATGGACGTCCGGAACCGTCGTCTCGCCTGGGCCGCTGGACACGGTGATCGTGACGGCGGTGTTTGCCGGGAACATTGTGCCGGCTTGAGGGTTCTGATCGACGACCCTGCCCTTCGGGGCCGGGTTCGTGGCGGGGGATACGACGGGCTTGAAGCCCTTGGAGGTCAGCAGGGCCTCCGCCTGGGGCTGGGTCAGGTTGGTCACTGTCGGGATGGCGAACTTGGGCGCAGCTGTATCACCCGCAAACAGTGCCTTGCCGGCCAGGCCCACCAGGACAAGGGCGGCAATGACGGCCATGGCGAGGAAGACGTAGGTTGCGGCGTGACGTTTGCGGGGCAGTTCTGCGGGGTCGCGGCCGATGGCCGGCAAGGTCGCGGTGTTGTGCCGCTCGCTGCTTCGGGACCTGACGACCTCGGTTGCGTCTGGAGGGGACATCGCCATGGTCGGATCACTGCCCAGTCCGGCACCACTGCCCATGACTTCACCAGCGGTCAGTGCGGATGCGCCGAGCGCTGCACCTGCAGCCGTCCCTCGAGCAGCGGTGCTGATCGGCCGACCGGTGCGGGCGGCAGCGAGGTCGGAGCGGAACTGCGCTGCGTCCTGGTACCGCGCGTCGCGGTCCTTGGCCAGGGCATGAAGCACCACGGCATCCATCTCGGGGCTGAGGCCCGGCTGGTGCCTCGACGGGGGCTGCGGCGGCTGACCCACATGTTGGTATGCGACGGACACGGGTGAGTCCCCGACGAACGGCGTACGGCCGGTCAGCAGCTCGTAGAGCAGGCATCCGGTGGAGTACAGATCTGAGCGGGCATCGACCTGTTGGCCTTGGGCCTGCTCGGGTGAGAGGTACTGGGCCGTGCCGATGACGGACTGGGTCTGGGTCATCGTGGCAGCGGTGTCGGCGATGGCGCGGGCGATGCCGAAGTCCATCACCTTGACGGCGCCCGCCGGGGTCACCATGACGTTGCCCGGCTTGATGTCGCGGTGGACGATCCCCATGCGGTGGCTGTACGACAGCGCATCCAGGACACCCTCGGTGACCCTAGCCGCGTCGGCGGGGTCCATGACCTGCTCTTCGGTGAGGACTTCGCGCAAGGTGTGGCCCTCGACGTACTCCATCACGATGTAGGGCAGCGCAACGGTTGCGCCGCTGGCATCCGTCTCGTCGTCCTCGCCGGAGTCGTAGACCGCAACGATGGAAGGGTGGTTCAACCCCGCGGCCGACTGGGCCTCACGCCGGAACCGGGACAGAAAGGTGGGGTCGCGGGCCAGGTCGGAGCGGAGCACCTTGATGGCCACGGTGCGCCCGAGCCTGGTGTCATGACCGGCGTGGACCTCGGCCATTCCGCCCCGACCGATGAGCTGACCGACCTGGTATCGCCCGCCCAACAGACGAGGTGTGGCGTTCACTGCTTGCCCTTCTTCTTGCCGTTGCCCTGGCCCGGAGCGGGCTTGCTGGGCAGGGATGACGTGGTCGGAGACGCAACCACAGTATTGGTAGAGGCTGTCGGCGCCGGAGTCGCAGTCGTGCGGGTCGTGTTCTGGGGAGTGTTGGTGCCAGCATCGCCGCCGCCGACAAGGGCGAAGATGACGAGGGCCCCGAACACGACGGCGAGGGCGATCGCGACGAGCAGCCAGGCCGGACGGCGCCGAGATCGTCGATCCGGACTGCCATCGGATTCGGCCGGTGTGCTCTGAGCGGGCATGACCCGGGTCAGCGCCGGCATAGCCCGGGTTGGCGCCGCAGCGGGGGCAGGTTTGGCTGGCACGGCCCTGGGTGTGGGTGCGGTGGGCGCGGCGTCTGCTTCCGACCTGAGGGCGGCGCCCGGTATACGTAGCGCTCGACTCACGGCCGCGGCGCTCGTGGGACGGTCGGCGGGGTTCTTGGCCAGCGTGGCGTTGACTACGTCGCGGACTCCGGCAGGGATGCTCTCGGGCAGCGCAGGTGGCGGCTGGTTGACGTGGGCGAGGGCGGTGGCCACGACGGTGCCGGCGTCGAAGGGCCGCACGCCGGTGAGCATCTCGTACCCGACGACGCCAAGGGAGTAGATATCGCTGGCGGCGGTGGCACTCTGGCCCAGGGCTTGCTCGGGAGAGAGGTACTGGGCCGTTCCGAGAACCTGGCCGGTCTGGGTCACGGGTGCTGCGCCGATGGCTCGGGAGATGCCGAAGTCGGTCAGCTTGGCGACGCCGTCGGGGGTGACCAGGATGTTGGCCGGCTTGACGTCGCGGTGAATGACCCCGCCTTGATGGGCCGCCTCGAGTGCGGCGGCGGCCTGGGCCAGGATCGAGGCGGTCTCGGGCGCTGACAACGGTGCTCGCTCGGCGATGATCTGGCTCAGCGGCTGGCCGGGAACCAGTTCCATGACGAGGTATGCCGTGCCCTCGTCCTCGCCGTAGTCGAAGACGGTGGCGATGTTGGGGTGGTGCAACGAAGCCGCATGCCGGGCCTCGGCCCGGAAACGTTCGGCGAAGTCGCTCTCCTGGCTCAGGGCCTGATGCAGCAGCTTGACCGCGACGGTGCGGCCCAGGAGCGTGTCGGTGGCGGCCCAGACCTCGCCCATGCCGCCGACCGCGATCCGTTCGGCCAACACGTAGCGGCTGCTCAGGGTGGTTCCCTCGGTGGGGTTCACGGGCTCAACACCGCCTCGATGACCTGACGCGCGATCGGTCCGGCGACCTTGCCGCCGAACGCCTCGCTGCCGGCGTTTCCGCCATCTTCAACGACCACAGCCACCGCGATCCTCGGGTTGTCGGCGGGTGCGAATGCAGTGAACCAGGCATGTGGCGCGCTGCCCACGGCGTGCTGGGCGGTGCCCGTCTTGCCCGCGACCTGGATCCCGGGAATTTGCGCGCGGGTTCCGGTGCCGGACTGGACGACGGCGATCATCATCCGGGTCAGAGCGGCCGCCACGTCGGGAGTGACCGCCTCGGAGAGCCGCTCCGGCTGGGTCTGTTCGATGATGTCGAGATCGCTGTTGCGGGTGTCCTTGATCAGGTAGGGGCTCATCACAATGCCCTTGTTGGCGATCGCAGCGCTGACCATGGCCATCTGCAGCGGAGTCACCCGGACGTCATACTGACCGATGGCGGCCTGGGCCGTCTGGGGGGCGTTGAGCTCTGCCGGGACGATGCTCGGGGTGACGCGCATGGGCACCCGAAGGGCGTCGCCGAAGCCGAACTTCGCTGCCTGCGCGCGCAGTTCGTCGCCACCGAGCTGTAACCCAAGCCAGCCGAACGCGGTGTTGCAGGAGATCTCGAGGGCGTGCGTCAGCGACGTCTTGTTGCCCGGGCCGCAGGGTTTCTTGTCATCCGTGGGCAGGTTGACGGTCGTCTGCGGCAGGTCGAGGGTCGCTGGTCCGGGGATCTGCGACTGTTCGGTGAACGTCCCTGCGGAAAGGGCTGCCGCAGCGGTGATCAGCTTGAAGGTGGAGCCAGGCGGGTACAGGTCGCCGGCGATTGCCCGGTTGACCATGGGGCGTTCAGGGTCGGCGTTCAGGGCCTTCCAGGCGGCTGCCACCGCGTCGAGGTTGTGGCTCGACAGGTTCGTCGGGTCGTACTGCGGATGGCTGACCATCGCCAGGATCGCGCCTGTCTTGGGGTCCAGTGCAACCACGGCGCCGCGCTGGTTGCCGAGGGCCGTGTCCGCGGCTCTCTGGACCTTGGCGTCAATGGTGAGCTCGAGGCTGGCACCGCTGGGCACCTTGCCGGTCACCATGTCGATCACGCGCCGGTAGAACAGCTTGTCGGACTGCCCGGACAGCAGCGCATCCTCGACTCCTTCAAGACCACCCCCGGCGCCATACGTGAAGGAGTAGTAGCCGGTAACCTGGGAGTAGAGCTTGCCTTCGGGGTAGGTGCGGATGTACTTCAGGTCGTCCTTGGTCGGGACGGACCTGGCGATGCGGGACCCGCCGACCAGGATGGCGCCGCGCTCGCGGGAGTAGCTGTCGAGCAGGGCCCGACGGTTGCCGGGACGGTTGTCGAGCTCCTTGGCGCTGACGAACTGGATCCAGGTCGTGGAGATCAACAGGGAGCAGAAGAGCAGGGCGACGATCAGAGACACTCGGCGGATCGGCTCGTTCATCGCATCGTCACCACCTGGGTGTGGGCCGAAGCAGCGGTGGCCAGCTCCTCAGCATCAGGGAGAGGGCGTCGGGCCTGGTCGCTGATTCTGAGCAGAATCGCGACGAGGGACCAGTTGGCCAGCAGCGACGAGCCGCCGTACGAGAGGAACGGCGTGGTCAGGCCGGTCAGCGGAATGACGCGCGTCACGCCTCCGACGACCACAAAGACCTGCAGTGCCATGGAGAAGGACAGCCCGAAAGCCAGCAGCTTGCCGAACCCGTCGCGGACACCGAGTGCGGTGCGCAGCCCGCGCTCGACCATCAGCGCGTACAGCAACAGCAGGGCGAAAAGGCCGATCAGACCGATCTCCTCGCCGAAGCTGGGGATGATGAAGTCACTCTCGGGGAAGTAGGTGAGCTCGGGGTGGCCTCGCCCCAGCCCGCTGCCCATGAGACCACCCTTGGCCATCCCCATCAGCCCCTTGACCAGCTGGTCGCTGGCGGCAAGTGCCTTGGCGCTGAACGGATCCAGCCAGAGCAGGACCCGTGTCTGGACGTGCCCGAACAAGAGGTATGCGACATAGGCGCCGGCGCCGAACAGGACCATGCCGATGGCGATCCATGACCGGCGTTCGGTCGCGACGTACAGCATTGCGACGAACAGGCCGAAGAACATCAGCGAGGAGCCGAGGTCCTTCTCGAAGACGAGGACCCCGACACTGGCCAGCCAGGCGATCAGGATGGGTCCGAGGTCCTGCCCCCGGGGAAGGCTGATCCCGATGAACCGGCGCCCGACAAGAGAGAGGACATCGCGGGTCTGCACGAGGTAGCCGGCGAAGAAGATGGCCAAGAGGATCTTGGCGACCTCGCCGGGCTGGAAGGACAATGGCCCGACACCGATCCAGATTCGCGACCCGTTGATGTTGCGGCCGATGACCGGCAGCAGGGGCAGCAAGAGCAGTCCGAGACCCAGCGCCATCGCGGTGAACGTGAACCGGCGCAGGTGCCGGTGGTCCCGCAGGACGATCATGACGCCCGCGGCGATGAGCACGGCCAGCGTGCTCCACATCAGCTGCTTGGGCGCAAGGAGGTGGCTTCCGGTGCGGCCGTAGGCCAGGTCCAGACGGTGGATCATCACCAGGCCCAACCCGTTGAGCAGGGTGGCGATCGGGAGCATCAGCGGGTCGGCATAAGAGGCTCGCCATCGGAGCACCAGGTGGAAGCCGACGGCCAGAACCAGCAACCCGGAGCCGTACTTCACCAGGTCGGGCGGGAAGGTGCCGTCGACCGCCAGGCCCACGTTGAGGTAGGCGACGAGCACGATCCCGACAGCCATCAGCAGCAACATCAGCTCGACGTTGCGCCTGGTGCGGGGGCGGAAGGTGGTGACAGTGCTCATGGGTTGGATGAGCCGCAGGAACCACCCGTGGTCTTGGTCGTCTGACATGCGATGGCCTGCACGCGCAGGTCGGTCACGAGCCGGCGGGCATCTTCGACGGTGGCCGTGGTGACGGTCGAGTCGACCTTGCTGCGGTAGAAGTCCGGCAGGTCGCTCAACGCGATGTCGCTCTGGTCGATCACATGCGAAAGGTCCCAGGAACCGATGTCCTGGGAGATCCCCTGGTAGATCGCGACGTGCCCCCCGGCCTGGCCGACGTACAACTGACGCTGTGACCACTCGTATGCCGCGTAGCCGCCACCCACCAGGACGGCCAGGACCAGGGCAACCAGGGACAAGGTCCTGAACGCATGCCGGCGGCCGGAGGACGGCCCCTCCTCGGCAAGTCGCAGGGACTCGGTTTCGGCATCCTGCTGAGCAGCTGCGCCACTGACCTGGCGGGCCAGTGCCGAGGCCTTGGCGGCAGGGGTGACCGCGATCGAGCGGGTGGTCCTGGCCTTGCGCCCTGCCGCTGCGCCGACGACCTCAGGCGCTGTCGGCGGTGCCTTGTCCCTGTCGAGGTCGACGACGTCGCCAATGATGCACGTGACGTTGTCGGGAGCTCCGGCGCGCATGGCCAGCTCGACGAGACGGTCGGCCGTCCGGCCAGGGGGCATGCCCTGTTCGAGGATCTCCTGGATGGTGTCGCGGGCCACGAACCCGGAGAGGCCGTCAGAGCAGACCAGATAGCGGTCGCCGACGCGCGCCTCGCGCATGGCCAGGTCGGGCTCGTCGCCCTCTTGCCCGGTGAGCACCCGCGTGACCAGTGATCGCTGCGGGTGACCCTCGGCCTCATCCTCGGTGATCCGGCCCTCGTCGATCAGGCTCTGGACGAACGAGTGGTCGTGCGTGATCTGGGTGAAGGTGCGAGCGCGAAGGAGGTAGGCACGTGAGTCTCCGATGTGCGCGACGGCGATCTTGTTGCCGGTCCGCAGCAGTGCGGTGACGGTGGTGCCCATGCCCTGGAGCTCGGGCTGGTTCTGCGCAGCCTGCTGCAACTGGTCGTTCGCCATGCGAAGGGCTTCAGCGAGCAGGTCGAGCGCATCGTCGGCCCCGTGGCTCTCACCGTCGAGGCTGACCATCTCGCCAATCGCGATCGAGCTGGCGACATCGCCGGCAGCGTGGCCTCCCATGCCGTCCGCGACCACGAGAAGGTGTGGACCGGCATAGCCCGAGTCCTGGTTCACCTGTCGCACGAGTCCGACGTCCGAGCGGGCGGCGAAGTGCAGCGCGATATCCATGGCGACCTACCTCCGCAGCTCGAAGATGGTCTTGCCGATGCGAAGGGTCGAACCGACCTCGACGGGCATGGGCTGGGTCAGCTTGCTGGAACCCAGGAAAGTGCCGTTGGTGGACCCCAGGTCCTCGACGAACCATCCGGCGTCGCGGCGGAAGATGCGCGCATGGCGACCCGAGGCGAAGTCGTCGTCCAGGACGAGGGTGCACTCGGGGTTGCGCCCGAGCAGGACACCGGTCTCTTTCAGGGACACCGTCGTTCCCGCCAGGGAGCCTTCGGTGACGGTCAGTGATGTCGGGGTGTGTTTGTTCGAGCTGCGAGCTCGGCTGGGGGTCACGGACCTCTTCGCTTGCGACGGCTTGGCCACGGGCTCGCGCTCAGCGCGACGAGCGGGTTTCTGTTGGCCGCGGGTCAGGACCCTGGTGCCGTACAGATCGCCGCGCAGGACTCCGACGACGCTGAAGACGAAGACCCAGAGCAGGGCCACGAGGCCGATGCGGATCACCGTCAGAGTGAGCTCACTCATGCGAGCGGATCACCGGTGCTCTCCGTGGAAGATCAGGGCCGTCCGGCCGACGTTGATGCGGTCGCCGTCGATCAGATGCTGGCTGGTGATGCGCTCGCCGTTGACGAAGGTGCCGTTCGTCGAGCCGAGGTCACGGATGCTCGCCACCACGTGCGGGCCATCACTGGTCACGCGAATCTCGGTGTGCCGCCTAGAGATTCCCGGGTCGTCCAGAATGATGTCGGCTGTGTTGTCGCGTCCCAGGACCGTAATGGCGGACAAGAGGGGGTACCGGTCTCCGTCGACGTCGAGCCAGGGTCGTTGGGCCGGGTGGGTCCGCGGCGTGCTCGACGGACTGGCGTGTGCGGCGGGC
>JAYSQH010000180.1:0-1510 GCA_043721655.1 Phycicoccus sp.
AGAAAGGACCGCCGCCTGCCCCGCGGCCGCGGGGAGCAGGACCCCGCGGTATGCCGCCAAGCCACCTGCCGTCGCCAACACCAGTGGGCCCACCCCCAGAGAGAAGAACCACACCGCGCGCAGCGGGGACCAGCACACGCCGCGCTTGCGCGCCGCAACTATCCCTGCCGCATACCCGGCGGTCAGCAGGATGGCAAGGGCAATCCCGACCGGGTCGGCGATCCACCGCGTGACCAATGACGACGGTGCGAAAGGTGACACACCGTCATTGTGGCCCCGAACCCTGGGACGGGCCGCGCCAACGCGATGGAGAGCAACAGCTCGGCCACCGGCGAGCTGGCCTTGCTTCCGGCGGCGTCGGCGTGAGCTCGCAGTGGCAGACCGCCGCTAGTCCGCTGCGTGACCCGGGACGGTTCCGGCATAGTGCCGGGTATGGCCCTGCATCGTGGTCCCAGCTCGAACGAGTCGACCGCCGGAAGTTCCAATGCACTGTTCACCGAGGCCAACCCCGCACTCGGGGAACGCCTGACGTCGCCGAAGAGTCGCCTCGTGCAGGACCCGATACCGGCCGATGTCGCCTACCAGCTGATCCACGACGAGCTGCAGCTCGATGGCAGGGCCCGGCTCAACCTCGCCACCTTCGTCACGACCTGGATGGAACCCCAAGCCCGCCAGCTGATGGCCGACTGCGTCGACAAGAACATGATCGACAAGGACGAGTACCCCCAGACCGCCGAACTCGAGCGGCGGTGCCTGGCAATGCTGGCCGACCTGCCACAGCACCTGCATTTCACCCCGACCTCGAAGTCTTCGGTGAACCTCATCTCGAGCGCTGGTTCAAAGAGCTCACCGACAAACGGCTACGACGCGAGGTCTTCACCAACCTGCCCGAACTCGTCGAGGCGATCACGACCTAGGGCGACCCTGGAACGACGACCCTTCACCGTTCATCTGACACGCCCCCGCCGAGGAGATCATCGAGAAAGTCCGGCGAGGCCGCGCCGCCCTCAACCGCCAGACCAATTCAACGACAGAGCACTAAGGCATTCTCCCGGAACACCCCACCGTGGTGTTGGTCGAGGTTGCGGCACCCCATCATGTCGGCACTGACCTAGACGCCTTTTGAAGCGCACCAACGTGGATCGTCATTCGTCAAGGCAAACCAGGTCGAGCTCGTGCAGGCCGCCAATCGACCCCCTTCCCGGGGTGCACCACCGCTCCAGAGCGGACCTGGGCCTGATCATGGTGCTAATGGGCGGGCGGTTCGGCCTCCGTGGTTTGGCGTATCCGTTCGGTCGGCACGCGCGTCAGCGCAACCCAACAATTTTGAATACGATGTGGGGTAGTAGTCGACGCCAACCAGCGGAGGAAGTCATGCCCGGACGTTTTAGGCCCTCTTGGCCTGCCCGTGAGGCATGGGTCTGATGATGTGGATGATGATGCGCAGCAACAAGAATGAGCCGTCCAATGATGCCGCCGCCGCGGCACAGCTCGCCGAGTTCACCCGGAT
>JAYSQH010000181.1:0-4424 GCA_043721655.1 Phycicoccus sp.
CGCCTTCAGGGCGATCTCGGCAAGACGATCGTGTTTGTCACGCACGACATTGAGGAGGCGATCAAGCTCGGTGACCAGATCGCGGTGCTCCGCGGCGGCGGAACCCTGGCCCAGCTGAGCGACCCTGCCCAGCTGCTCGCCCACCCCGTTGATGACTTCGTGGCCGACTTCGTGGGGCGAGACCGCGGATACCGGGCTCTGAGCTTCCAGACGTCACCGCAGTTTCCGCTCGCACCGGAGTCGAGCGTGCCGATCGGGGCCACGCAGGAACAGGCAGCGGCAGCCGCGCGCGACGGGTGGGTCCTGGTCACCGACACCGACCGGCGTCCCCTCGGCTGGATCGAGCCCGGCCGGATCACGGCCCCCATCAGACCTGAGATGCTCGCGCGTGGCGGCACCGTCGCCACGGCGGGTGGTCCGTTGCGCAACGCCCTGGATGCCGCGCTGTCCTCGCCCAGTCGCCGCGGGGTGATCGTGGACGACGAGGGGGCGCTACTGGGCACCGTTCGCGCATTTGAGGTTCTCGCCGAGATCGAGGAGCGCGCCCGGCCCGAGCTGGACGACGCAGACCTTGAGCGTGCCGGTTTGCGGCCCATTGAGGAAACGTCCGAATGACCTGGCTGCAGGGCCACTTCGTCGACGTGCTGGGCCTAGCCGGCCAGCACGTCTACCTCGCCGGCGTGCCCCTGATCCTGGGCTTGCTCATCGCGCTCCCCCTCGGCTGGCTGGCGAGCCGTTACCGGGTGCTCTACCCGTTTCTGATCATCGGCACCGGGCTGCTCTACACCATCCCCTCGCTGGCGCTCTTCATCATGCTGCCGTTGCTGCTCGGCACTAAGATCCTTGACCCGAACAACGTCGTCATCGCCATGACCATCTACACCGTCGCGCTGCTCGTGCGCACTGTCGCGGACGGCCTGGGCTCGGTTCCCGACGCGGTGAACCAGTCGGCAACGGCTATGGGATACAAGCGGATTCGCCGTTTCACGTCAGTGGAGCTGCCCCTGGCTGTGCCCGTTATCTCGGCCGGCCTTCGCGTTGCCGCGGTCAGCAACGTCAGCATTGTCAGCGTCGCTGCACTCATCGGCGTCTCGCAGCTCGGATCGCTGTTCACCGACGGGTTCAACCGGGCGTTCCTGGACCCGATCATCGTGGGCGTTGTCGCGTGTGTGTTGTTGGCACTGCTCCTCGACGTGGCGATCCTGGGCGTCACCCGTCTGCTGACACCGTGGCAGCGTGCAGTAAAGGCGGCGGCATGATCAACCGCATCCTGGCGTGGCTCGCCGACTCCGCGCACTGGCAGGGCGAGGACGGCATCGTCCGCCGGCTCCTCGAGCACTTGGAGTACTCCCTGGCGGCCCTGTTGATTGCCGCCCTCATCGCGATTCCGCTGGGCCTCTACATCGGGCACACCGGTCGAGGTCGATTCCTGGTGGTCAACGCACTCGGCGCCGCCAGGGCGATCCCCTCACTCGGCTTGCTCTTCCTGGCCGTCCTCTGGCTGGGACCTCGGCTCAGGGGTGACATCGCCTTCCTGGCGCCTGCCGGCCTGGTTCTGGTCGTCCTGGCCATCCCCCCGATCCTGTCCGGCGCATACGCCGGGGTCGAGTCGGTGGAGCCGGCCGTCCGCGATGCGGCCGTGGGCATGGGTATGCGCGGCAGGGAGGTCCTCCGTCACGTGGAGTTCCCGTGTGCTCTGCCTCTGATCCTGTCCGGTATCCGGTCGGCGATGTTGCAGGTCATCGCCACCGCCACGATCGCCGCAGTCGTGGGTCTGGGGGGCCTCGGCCGGCTCCTGATCGACGGCCTGTCAGTCAGGGACACCCCGCAGACCGCTGCGGGCGCAATACTTGTCGCCGTTCTGGCGTTGGTAGTGGATATGGTCCTGGCTCTGGTTCAACGTTCCGTGGTATCCGCGGGTCTGACCGGAAGATATGGCAAGGTGAGTGTGACTGAAGCCAACGGGGGGACGGCCATCCAGGCCCCTGCATTGCAGCAAAGCCTCTAGATCCGACCAGAAAGAGAAGATGATGAATCGCACCAGGATCGCCCTCGCGTTCACTGCCGCGGCAGCGATGCTCGCCGTCGCGTCTTGTGGCTCCAGCTCAGACCCTCTGGCATCCGGCGGGTCGACCACCAAGGCCGAAACCGGCACCATCATCGTGGGGTCGGCCAACTTCCCGGAGAATGCTCTGCTCGCCGAGATCTACGCAGGGGCACTAAGTGCCAAGGGAATCACCGTCAAGAAGACGCTGAACATTGGCAGCAGGGAGACCTACATCCCGGCGCTCAAGGACGGCTCCATCGACCTGATCCCGGAGTACACCGGCGTCCTCGCCCAGTACTTCAACAAGAACGTCAAGGCCACCGACGCTGACGGTGTCTACGCCGAGCTCAAGGCGGCTGTTCCCGCGACGCTGACCGTCCTGGACAAGTCCGCGGCCGAAGACAAGGACGCGGTGGTCGTCACCAAGGCGACGGCCGACAAGTACAAGCTCAAGACCATCGCCGACCTGCTGCCGATCGCCAAGGACCTGACCCTCGGCGGCCCACCCGAGTGGAAGACCCGGCCGACCGGAGTCCCCGGGCTGAAGAAGCTCTACAACCTTGACTTCAAGACCTTCCGGCCCCTTGACACCGGCGGTCCGCTGTCGGTCCAGGCGCTCAAGAACGGCCAGGTCGATGCGGTCAACCTCTTCACCACGGACGCGTCCATAGCCGCCAACGGTTTCGTCATCCTGGACGACCCCAAGAGCCTGTTCGCCGCTCAGAACGTCGTGCCGCTGATCACCAAGTCCAAGGTCAGCCCGACGATCTCGGCAGCGCTGAACGCGATCTCGGCCAAGCTCGACACCGCAACGCTGGGTGCGCTGGTCAAGGAGGTCGTGGTCGACAAGAAGGACGCCTCGGTCGTCGCCAAGGAGTTCCTCACGAAGATCGGCCTCGGCTGACCGGCCTCTAGCCCCGGCGGACGGCGGCGAGGAGCATCTGGGCGATGTCGACGACCTCGACGTCCGCGTGGGCGCTGGTCTCCGACTGCTTCTGGGTGAGGCCGTCTGAAAGCATGACGTAGCAGAAGGGGCAGCCGACCGCGATACGGCTGGCGCCTGTGGCAAGGGCTTCTTCGGTGCGGTTGTTGTTGACCCGCGTGCCGAGCTTCTCCTCCATCCACATCTGCGCACCGCCGGCGCCACAGCAGAACGACTTCTCGCCGGATCGCGGCATCTCGCGGAGCTCGACACCCGGCAGTGCTCCAATGAGCTCACGCGGCGGGGCGTAGACGCCGTTGTGACGACCGAGGTAGCAGGGGTCGTGGTAAGTGACGGTCTCAGTGGACTCCTGTGTGGCTGCAACGTTGGTCCCGCCCACCTGGTCAGGGCGGGCCACGGGGATCAGCTTCTTGTCCCGGACAAGGCGGTTGAGCAGCTGGGTGTGGTGGACGACTTCATAGTTGCCGCCGACCTGGGGGTATTCGTTCTTGATCGTGTTGAAGCAGTGCGCGCAGGTGACGACGATCTTGGTCGCCTTGGCCTCGTTGAGGGTTTCGACGTTCCCCTGGGCCAGCGTCTGGAACAGGAACTCGTTGCCGGCACGGCGCGCTGGGTCACCCGTGCAGGTCTCGCCGTTGCCCAGGACGGCAAACGTCACACCAGCGGCGTTGAGCAGCTCGGCCACCGCGCGAGTCGTCTTCTTGGCGCGGTCTTCGTAGGCACCGGCGCAGCCCACCCAGAACAGGTAGTCGACCTCGTCGAGCGTCTCGACATCCTGGCCGACCTGCTTGACGTCGAAGGGCAGATCCTTGGCCCAGTCAAGGCGGGCGCGAGTGGACATGCCCCAGGGGTTCTGGTTGTTCTCCAGGTTCTTGAACATGCCGCCGAGCTCAGCCGGGAACGCCGACTCGATCAGGACCTGGTAGCGGCGCATGTCGACGAAGTGGTCGACGTGCTCGATGTCGACAGGGCACTGGTTGACGCACGCACCGCACATCGTGCACGACCACAGGGCGTCCTGGTCGATGATCGGCAGGTCCGCCCCGGTGGTGCGGTGTCCGTCGAAGGTGTAGCCGTCTTCACTGGCGTGCTCGCTGCCCTCCCGCGACCCGATGAACGGCCGCTGGACCTGCTCGCGCACCTCGGCGCTGACGCTCGCAAGCGCCTCCTGGTGCAGCTCACCCAGCCCGGGGTGCTCGCCGTTGGCGGCCAGCAGGTAGGGGGCCTGGGCGAACATCGTGTCGCGCAGGTTCATGATCATCAGCTTCGGGCTCAGCGGCTTGCCGGTGTTCCACGCCGGGCACTGGTCCTGGCAGCGACCGCACTCGGTGCAGGCCATCAGGTCGACGTAACCCTTCCAGGTGAAGTCCCCAATGTGCCCCTTGCCGAACACTGCATCCTCGGGCGGGTCCTCGAAGTTGACTGGCTCGCCGT
>JAYSQH010000182.1:0-2645 GCA_043721655.1 Phycicoccus sp.
ACCCATTCCGGGACTGGGGTGTCAGCGCAGATGGCCTCGCACACGACCAGGCCGAACCGGTCGACGAGCCGGCGCAGCGGAGCGGTCACGTGTGCATAAGGTGCGGCTACGGCGGCGTGCAGAGACACCTCGGGCACGCCGCCATCGAAGGGGGTGTAGCCGGCGCCACGGAACAACGACGTCGCCTCGTGGATGAGGGCCAGATGCTTGGGGTTGGTGCGGTCCAGCGAACGCAACAGATCGCCGTACAGCATCTCCGCGGGCCAACTGACCCCCAATGCCCGAGCCTGGCGACGGAATCGCTGGATCGCGTTGCGGTCGGGCTCGGGCATGGTGCGCAGGATGCCGACCTCGGCGTGCAGCATCATCTCGGCGGCGGCCATCCCCGTCATCAGCGAGATCTGCGCGTTCCAGTCCTCAGCAGCAACGGGGGGGCGGAAGGTCAGGACGTAGTTGCCATCCTGGTCCACGTTCACCTCCTGCTCAGGCATGGGCAGACTCGCCCCGCCGCGCGCCCGCTCCAGATCGATGCGCCGTTCCCCGACCTCCTTGAGCAGGCTGAGGCGCTCGTCGGCAGTCCCGCTATCAACCGCACCCTGGACCTGCGCGTAGTCGAGACGACTCTTGCTGCTCACCATGGCGCGATAGACCTCAACCGAGGTGCCCTCGCCGTCGGAGTCCAGCTGCATGTCCCAGACGAAAGCAGGGCGCACCTGGTTCGGAAGCAGGCTGGCTGCGTCCTCGCCGAGCTGATCCGGGTGGAGCGGGGTGCGGCCGTCGGGAGCATAGATCGTCTGTCCCCGCTTGCGCGCCTCGTCGTCGATGGCGCCACCGGGCTTGACGAACGCGGACACGTCGGCAATGGCGTAGCGCACCCGGTAGCCCTTACCGGCACGCTCGATGAACATGGCCTGGTCCAGGTCCCTGGACCCCGGCGGGTCGATAGTGAGAAAGGGTACTGCGGTCTCGTCACGCTCCGGCATCGCGGCCGCGCTGACGGCCGCCTGGGCCTCCTCAAGGACCTCGGGCGGAAAGTCACCGGGGACCTTGAGCTCGGCGCGCAGCGCATCGAAAGCCTGGTTCAGCTGGGTGTGTTCAACCACGGGGCTCCCGGTCGCCTGCTTGGCCTTGACGAGATCGATCCACCGCTTCGACATGAGAGTCAGCCTAGCCAGAACCCTGGAGGCACACGCCCGCCATTCGGCCTACGATCTGGGACGTGCTGATCCTGCTGCCGCCGTCGGAGTCCAAGAGCGGACGCATGCGGGGGCAGCCTGCCGACGCCGAGCGGATCTCGTTCCCCGAGCTGGCTGCTACCCGCGCCAAGGTGGCGGAAGCACTGGCGATGGTCAGCGCGCAGCCAGACGCCCCTGCAATCCTCGGGGTCAGCGCCAACCTCAGCGCCGACATCGCCCACAACACTCGCCTCGGCTCTGCACCGGCAGTGTCAGTCGCGGACCTCTACACGGGCGTTCTCTATGACGCTCTTGACCTGTCCTCCATGAACACCGCCGCCCGACGTCGCGCGAACCGTTGGCTGGTCGTCGTCTCGGCTCTGTTCGGAGCGCTGCGCCCGGCCGACAAGGTGCCCCCATACCGTTTGTCCATGGGCGTGAACCTCGGCGACCTCGGTCCGCTGGCTGCCGTATGGCGCGCCCCCCTCGCCGCTGTTCTCCCGATCGCGGCGGGTCACGGAGTGATCGTCGACTGCCGCTCGAGCACGTATGCCGCAGCCTGGACTCCCCGAGGCGATCTCGCGGAGCGATGGGTGCAGATCCGTGTCCCCGGCGCCACGCACATGGCCAAGCACACCCGCGGCCTCGTGGCCCGGCATCTGTGCGAGTCAGGTGTTGACGCCCGAACGGCGAAGGCTCTGGAGCGGGTCGTTGCCCAACGATTCGAGACCGCCCTGACCAGGCCTGCCCGTCTTGGCCAACCCTGGATCCTCGACACGAAATTTCGGTGAAAGGTCAGATATTGACCATCGCTCCTTCGTTTGGGTCGATTTGTGCCCTCTCACGGTCACATCGGGGCTAGCCGAGGGCGCGCTCGAAGTCCTCGATAAGGTCACGGACGTCCTCGAGCCCGACGGAGACGCGGCAGACCCCGTCGGTGATGCCGACAGCGAGCCGGGCCTCCGGTGTCAGACGTCGATGTGTGGTGGTGGCCGGATGCGTGATCAGGGACTTCGCGTCGCCGAGGTTGTTCGAGATGTCAACAATCTCAAGGGCGTTCATCAACGCGAACGCCTCTTCCTTGCCGCCGACCAGCTCGAAGGTCACAACCGTCCCGCCGCCATACATCTGCTTGGTGGCGAGCTCGTGCTGCGGGTGGGACCGGAGCCAGGGATAGATCACCCTCGCAATCTTGGGGTGTGCCTCCAGCACGCGCGCGAGCTCCAAGGCCGACGCGGCCATCCGCTCGACCCGCAGCGAGAGCGTCTCCAGGCCCTTGAGCAGCACCCAGGCGTTGAAAGGCGACATCGAGGGCCCGGTGTGGCGCATCAGGTTCTTGACCGGGCCGTTGATGAACTCGGACGTGCCCAGGACCGCCCCACCCAGCGTGCGGCCCTGTCCGTCAACGTGTTTGGTGGCTGAGTACACGATGACGTCCGCGCCCTGCTCCAACGGCTTGGAGAACACCGA
>JAYSQH010000183.1:0-6711 GCA_043721655.1 Phycicoccus sp.
ACCCCGGCCGAGTTCGCGAGCGGGCATCTGCCTGCGGCCAAGAACGTCGACTTCGAGGGCAAGGACTTCGCGACCAGGATCTCAGCGCTGGACAAGAACGCGACCTACGCCCTTTACTGCCGCAGCGGAAACCGCTCAGGGAAAGCGATGGAGCAGATGGCCGCCGCCGGCTTCACCCATGTCTATGACCTCGCCGGCGGTATTGGCGCCTGGCAGAACATGGGCGGGCAGATGGAGATGGGCGGTTCCTGATCCCGGTGTGAAGTACCCCATGGGGTAAAAGGGACCTTTGGCCCTAGGCCGATATGAGCGTGCTTCTTAGCGTGGTGGTGAAGGTGGCAACACCATCACATTGAGCTGAGGAGCAGTCCGTGAAGAAGTTGCTCGTACTGGGTGCAGGAACCGCAGGCACGATGATCGTCAACCGGCTGAGGAGCCGACTCGAATCCGCCGAGTGGAACATCACGGTCGTGGACCAGGACGACGTTCATCACTATCAGCCGGGCTATCTGTTCCTGCCGTTCGGCACCTACACCCCCGCCCAGATCACCCGTTCGCGCCACACCACCCTTCCCGATGGAGTGGACTTCGTGATCGGTGACGTCGACAAGGTCGACGCGGCCGCGAACAAGGTGCTGCTGCTCGATGGCAAGAGCCTGGACTACGACTACCTGGTGATCGCCTCCGGCACCACTCCGCGTCCCGACCAGACTCCCGGGATGCTCGATGCCGAGTGGCGCAAGAGCATCTTCGACTTCTACACCTTCGACGGAGCCAAGGCGCTGGCAGAGGCGCTGAAGACCTTCGACCACGGCAGGCTCGTCGTCCACATCACCGACATGCCGATCAAGTGCCCGGTCGCACCACTGGAGTTCACCTTCCTGGCCGAAGCCTGGCTGCGTGAGCGGGGTCTGCGCGACCGGGTCGAAATCGTCTACGTGACACCGCTGCCCGGTGCTTTCACCAAGCCGATCTGCTCCACGGCCCTGCAGTACCTGCTCGACGAACGCAAGATCGCCCTTGAGACCGACTACATGGTCGAGCACATCGACGTCGAGAAGAAGATGCTGGTCTCCTACGACGAGCGCGAGGTGCCCTTCGACCTGCTGGTCACTGTTCCGCTGAACATGGGCGCCGACTTCGTCGCCCGCTCCGGTCTGGGCAACGACCTCAACTTCGTCCCGGTCGACAAGAACACGCTGCAGTCCAAGGCGAACCCGAACATCTTCGCCATCGGCGACGCCTCGGACATCCCTGCATCCAAGGCCGGATCTGTCGCCCACTTTGCGGTCGAGATCTTCACCGACAACTTCCTGGAGCTCATCGCCGGCAAGCCGATGACCGGCTGGTTCGACGGTCACGCCAACTGCTTCATCGAGTCCGGTGACGGCAAGGCCCTGCTCATCGACTTCAACTACGACACCGAGCCGCTGGCCGGCAAGTACCCACTTCCATTGGTGGGCCCGATGAGCCTGTTGAAGGAGACCAAGGCCAATCACTACGGCAAGATGGCGTTCCGCTGGATCTACTGGAACGTGCTGCTCCCTGGTCGCTCCATGCCGGTACCGACCCACATGTCCATGGTCGGCAAGACCCCCGTTGCGCCAGCCCACCACACGACACCCACCAAGTAGAGGAGACAGCTCGCTATGCCCGTGACCACGCTGAACGGCCAAGAGATCCACGTGAACGAAGAGGGCTTCCTGACCGACCCGAGCGAGTGGGACGACTCACTCGCGACCGCGCTCGCCGCCCAGATCGGCATCACGCTGACAGATGAGCACTGGACGGCAATCCGGTTCCTGCGTAAGGACTTCGAGGAGATCGGCGAGACCCCGACCCTGCGCCGGGTCTCCACCGTCGGCGGCATCCCGATCAAGACCCTGTTCGTCCTGTTCCCGCAGAAGCCCGCCAAGAAGATGGCCTACGTCGCCGGCTTGCCCAAGCCGGTCGGCTGCGTCTAAGCCCACCCCGACTACCAAGGAAGACACTGACATGACAGACACAGACACCGCCCCGGCGATCGTCCCCAGCTTCGGCTCAGGCGTCGGCACCGGCCGCAAGATCGCCTTCATCTGCTCCAAGGGAAATCTTGACATGGCCTACCCGGGGCTGATCTTGGCCAACGCCGCGCTCGGCGAGGGCGCCGAGGTCCACATGTTCTTCACCTTCTGGGGCTTCGACATGATCAACAAGAAGACCATGGGCGACCTGAAGTTCACCATGCTCGGCAACACCGCCACCCACATGCCTCAGGGCCTGGGCGGGTTCCCGGGAATGACGGCCATGGCGACATCGAAGATGAAGAAGTCCCTTGCGGACCTCCAGGTGCCGGGGGTCCCCGAGTTCCTGGAGCAGATCGTGGCCTCCGGCGGACACCTCTGGGCCTGCCGCATGTCCGCCGACATGAACAAGCTCACCAAGAAAGATCTCTACGACGACGTCGAGGCCATTATTAGCGCCGCCGACTTCGTCGAGCTCACCGAGGGCGCACAGCTCCTGTTCATCTAGTCAGCTTCACCCGCGACAGCAGCTGGGTCGCTGCCGACCTGCCCCGTGGCGACCACCGCCAGGTCGGCAGCGGCCCAGACGTCTGGCACCGTCATCCCTTCATACCCCAGACGGTATACTCAAGGCTGGGAGACGAAGCCGCATCCCTCACCAACCGAAACGAGAGCCAGCGTGTCCTACGCACTGACCACGACGGTCGCCCGCCCGTTCGCCGACACCCTCGCAGCCACCCGGGCGTCCCTGGCCGACCAAGGCTTCGGCATTCTCACCGAGATCGATATCCAGGCCACGCTGAAGGCCAAGCTTGATGTTGACATCCCACCCCAGGTGATCCTCGGCGCCTGCCGACCACCGCTCGCGCACGCCGCCCTCCAGCTGGAGCCCTCGATCGGGCTGCTACTGCCCTGCAACATCGTGGTCCGGACCCTGGATGACGACACGACGGTCGTCGAAGCCCTCGACCCCAGTGTCATGGTGTCCCTGACCCACAACGATGCCCTGTCCGTCGTAGCGAACGAGGCCGGTCAGCGGCTCGCTGCGGCTCTGGACGCGCTCACCCACGCCCCCGTCGGAACGAAGGAGTCACCATGGTCCAGCTGAACCCCGAGGAGATGGTTGCCGTGGTCAACCGACTGCGCCGAGCCCAGGGCCAGATCGGCGGCATCCTGCGGATGATCGATGAGGGCCGTGAGTGCAAGGACATCGTCATCCAGCTTGCGGCGGTGAACCGCGCCGTGGACCGCGCCGGTTTCGCCATCATCGCGACCGGCCTCAAGCAGTGCCTGACAGATTCAGACGATCAGGGGTCACTGGACATCAAGGTGATGGAGAAGCTCTTCCTGTCCCTCGCCTGAGGACCGCCTCTCAGCTGGGCCCTGTCACACCTAGTGACGGGGCCCGGCCATTCTGACGGGACTCGCAGGGATGAGGTGCGCCCGGCCCGCGGCTACTTCAGGATGCGAATGAGCTTCTTGTTGGCGAACTCCGCGATGCCGAAACGTCCGAGCTCGCGCCCGAAACCGGACCTCTTCACGCCGCCGAAAGGAAGCTCAGCGCTGTCGAGGCCGGTGCCGTTGACGAACACCATCCCGGCCTCGATCCGGTCCGCGACCCGCAGGGCCTGGGCCGGATCCGTGGTGAAGAGGTAGGAGCCGAGGCCGAACGGGATGTCGTTGGCCACCTGGAGCGCCTCGTCCTCGTCCTGCACCCGGTAGACACTGGCGACCGGGCCGAAGAACTCCTCCCGGTAGGCGGCGTTGTCCGGAGTGACGCCGGTGATCACCGACGGCGAGAAGAAGGCACCGTCACGGTGACCCCGGGCGACCACGGTGGCGCCCTGGGCCTCGGCACGCTGGAGCTGCGCCTCGAGGTTCTCGGCGGCACCGAGTGAGGAGAGCGGGCCCAGGGGGGTGTCCGGCAAAGTGGGGTCTGCCGGAGCGACGCCGCTGATCGACGTGCTGAAGCGCTCGAGGAAGTCGTCGTACAGGCCGTCGATGACGATGAAGCGCTTCGCCGCGTTGCACGACTGGCCGCTGTTATCCAGGCGGCCGGCGATGGCCGCCTCGACGGCCTCATCCAGGTTGTCGGTGCTGAGCAGAATGAAAGGGTCGGATCCTCCCAGCTCGAGGACCACTTTCTTGAGGTTGCGGCCGGCGATCTCCGCCACGGCCGCGCCCGCCGCCTCCGAACCGGTCAGCGAGACGCCACAGACGCGGGGGTCCGCGATGATGTCGGCGACCTGGGCGTTGGACGCGTAGAGGTTGCGGTACGCGCCGTCGGGGAAGCCGGCATCGGTGAAGATCTGCTCGATCGCGGCCGAGGACTCGGGGCACTGCGAGGCATGCTTGAGCAGGATCGTGTTGCCGAGCACCAGGTTGGGGCCGGCAAACCGGGCGACCTGGTAGTACGGGAAGTTCCAGGGCATGATCCCGATCAGCACGCCCAGCGACGAGGTACGCATGAAGGCCGAGCCCTCGCTGCCCATCAGCTCGATCGGCTCGTCGGCCAGGAAGGCCTCGCCGTTGCTCGCGTAGTACCCGTAGATGTCCGCCGAGAAGTCGACCTCGCCGAGGGCCTGCTCGACGGGCTTGCCCATCTCGCGCACGATCAGCCCAGCGAGGTGCTCGCGTCGCTCGGTGTGCAGGTCCGCCACCCGCTGCATGAGGGCTGCCCGCTGCGCGACCGTGGTGCTGCGGGAGAACTCGCGATGGGCACGATCCGCAGCCCCGATGGCGTCGCTCACCTCAGCATCTGTGGTCAGCGGCAGGGGCTCTCCGCTGACGCCGGTCGCGGGGTTCGTAACGACGTACGTGTTCATGATCGCTCCTGTGCGCGTTGCTCGAGGCGGACGATGCTCATCGTGAAGGTCGGTGCGGGCTTCGGTGCTGGATTGCGTTTTCCTGATTGCGAGCACCCTAGTGAAAGTCCGGGGGGCGTTTCGGCATCCGCTTGGGCTGGGGCCCGACCACGACGTTGGTAGCGCCGACCTTTTCGTGGATGGCCTGCTTCTTGGGGTCCCACAACGGCCACAGGACGTCCAACAGGCTGAAGAGCGAACCGAAGAGGCCGAGCACCGGCACGAGACCGGTAATGTCACCGACCTGCTTGACCGCCGTCCTCGTCAGAACCGCAACCAGCGGCGGCGGGCCAGGCTCGTCCCTGAGCCGGACGCTGATCCCGACGACCCTCTTGCCCAGAGTCGCACCCGTCATCGTCAAAAAGGCGATCTCATAGACCAGGTAGAGGACCAGCATCGACAGGCTGATCTGCAGGATCGGCCCAGCGAGCCCGTCAGGCTGGGTCGGCATCGTCGAGCTGCCAGCCTGCACCGCGTTGGCGACCTGCTGAATGTAGTCCTGAAAGACGTTGACCACTTGCTTCATCGGGCCAAATGTCAACGGCAGAGCCACGATCGAGATGATGATGTTGTCGATGATCCGGGCGAGGACGCGCTTCCACCAGCCTGACAGGACGACGCCGTCGGGCGTCGAAGGCAGAGTCGAATACCCGAACTGCGGGTAGGCCGGCATCGGCCCACCCGGCGCACCCGGCGCACCAGGAGCGCCTAGCGCGCCATGCGAACCGTGCGCGCCCGAACGGGCAGCGGCCGGCGCAACGCCGTACGGCATACCGATGGTGGAGTCCTGAACCGTCGGCGACACCTTTGGCGTGACGTGGCTGGACCAGCTCACCCCGTCCCAGTAGCGAAGCTGGCTGGGGTCCTGCGGGTCGTCGTACCACCCGGATGGCTGCGTCATGGGCCCTAGCCTGTCACGAAAAAAACTAGAGGTTGCCGCGACGCTCCTGCTCACGCTCGATGGCCTCGAACAGCGCCTTGAAGTTGCCCTTGCCGAAGCCGAGCGAGCCGTGCCGCTCGATCATCTCGAAGAACACCGTCGGACGGTCGCCGGTCGGTCGGGTGAAGATCTGCAGAAGGTAGCCGTCCTCGTCGCGGTCGACCAGGATGCCGCGCTTCTGCAGCTCTTCGATCGGGGCCCGCACGTTGCCGATCCGCTCGCGCAGGGCCGGGTCCTCGTAGTACGAGTCCGGGGTATGCAGGAACTCCACCCCCTCGGCGCGCATGGCGTCGACGCTGGCCAGGATGTCGCCCGTGGCCAGGGCCAGGTGCTGCACGCCGGGGCCCTTGTAGAACTCGAGGAACTCGTCGATCTGGCTCTTCTTCCTGGCGATCGCCGGCTCGTTCAGGGGGAACTTCACCCGGTGATTGCCATTGGCGACAACTTTGCTCATCAGCGCCGAGTAGTCCGTGGCGATGTCGTCGCCGATGAACTCGGCCATGTTCACGAAACCCATGACCTTGTTGTAGTAGGTCACCCAGGTGTCCATCTTGCCGAGGTCGACGTTGCCCACGACGTGGTCGAGCGCCTGGAAGATCCGCTTGGGTGCACCCTCGCGCCGGACGAAGCCGGAGGTCCGCTCAACATAGCCGGGGAGGTAGACCCCGTCATACCGCGAGCGGTCCACGAGGGTATGCCGGGTGTCACCGTAGGTCGCGATGGCACCCATGCGGACGGTGCCGTGCTCGTCGGTGATGTCCTCCGGTTCCTGGAGGATGGTTGCGCCTGTGACGCGCGCGCGTTCGACGCACCTGTCCACGTCCGGCACCTCGAGGGCGATGTCGACCACGCCGTCACCATGGGTTCGGTGATGGTCAAGGAGAGGGCTGTCGGGGGCTACGCC
>JAYSQH010000184.1:0-1581 GCA_043721655.1 Phycicoccus sp.
GACGGCCAGACCGCTGACCTTGATCGTCCCGTCGGGGGTGCGCAGGACGGAGTGGGGAGTCAGGCATAGATGGTGCAGGCCGCGCTGGCGGGCTGCTTCGAGGCCGCTGGCGGTTTCGCCGGCGATCCGGCGGGCCTCTTCGGACGGCAGCGCCCCCTGGAGCAGGATCGTGGCGAGGGACTCGGCTTCACTCAGGGTCTCTTCGACGATGTAGGAGTTGCCGGACTGGGTGCCGACGTCCAGGATGCGCACCAGCCGGGCGTCCTCCACGCCTGCCGCTCGCCGGGCCGCATCGAGGATGCCGGCGCGGTTCGGGTGATCGGAGTTGACGACGGTCAAGGTGACGTCGCGCTCGAGCGTGGTGTCGTGGGCCGACCAGCGCTCCACGTCGCTGCCTGCCGTGAGCCGTCGATGCAGGGAATAGCGACCTCCGAGGATCGTTCCTGGACCGACGCCTTGCACCCTGCTCCTTAGGTCAGTTCCACACCCGAGTCATCCGAGACCTCATCCTAGGCGCGTTCAGCGCTTGGGCAGGCCTCGACGCACTCGCTCCAGAACGGGCCCGACCAGGTCGTCGATCTCGCGGACCCGCAGCCTGCGCGCGACCACGACGTAGATCGCGGCAAAGACCAGACCGCCGGTAGCCAGGGCCACGAGGCTGTAGAGCTTGCCGTCGAGAACCTGCCCCACAGCCAGCTGAGCGAAGTATGCCGCAGCGGCCGCAACGAGCGACGCCACGCCGAGACGGATGTAGGTTCGGCCGATCTCACCCAGCGGGAGGGACTCGAGCCGGCGCCGAGCCAGAACCAGGCCGACCGCCATACCGGCGAGGTTGCTCAATGCCTGACCAGCGCCCACTCCCACAGCGATCCACTGCAACGGAAGCAGCAGGCTGGCCAGGTTGGCAGTCGTGGCAACGACGGTGACCACGATCTGCAACCTGAACGGCGTCTTGGCGTCTTCGAATGCGTAGAACACCCGTTGAAGCAGGTAAAAGACACCGAAGGGCACCAGCCCCACCATCATCGCCATCATGACCACGGCGATTCCCCGGGTACTGGCCTCACTACTGCCCTGATAGAGGGTGGCCGTCGCGGCGAAGCCGAGGACGAACGCGCCGACCGTGGCAGGGACGGTGGCGACGGCGGTCAGGCGCATGCCCTTGTCGACGTCGGCGCGGACCTCACCAAGGTCGCCGATATGGGCGGCCCTGGACATCCGGGTGAACAGGGCGGTGACCAGCGAGACGGTGACCAGCGAGTGCGGGAGCATGAAGATCAGGAAGGCGTTGGTGTACGAGAACTTGCCCGGCACCACCAGGCCCGCCTGCTTCCCGGCCAGGCCGGCGTAGGTCAGGACCCGGGAGGTGATGATGAAGCCCACCGTCGAGACAGCGAGGGCGGCGAAGGTCCACAGAGCCACCGTGGATGCTGTGCGCAGGCCGACGCCGCGGAATCCCCACCGTGGCCTGAATCGGAACCCCGAACGCCACAGCGGCACGATCAGCACGAGGGCCTGGGCGGCGACTCCGGCTGTTGCGCTTCCCGCGAGCACCCAGACCATCGGCGAGGTCCAGCTGGC
>JAYSQH010000185.1:0-8248 GCA_043721655.1 Phycicoccus sp.
TACCGCGCGGTGATCGACCACAACGAGATGGGGATGCCGTTGATCGCCTTCATCTCGGTGACGCCCCTGGATCCGGCAGCGCCCGACGACGTGCCGGACCACCTCCGCGACATCCCTGACATCGAGGCGTGCCACTCGGTCGCGGGGGAGGAGAGCTACATCCTCAAGGCCAGGGTGGCTACTCCCGGCGACCTGGAGGACCTGCTCGCCCGGGTGCGATCCTCGGCCAACGTGTCGACTCGCACGACCGTGGTGCTCTCGACCCCCTGGGAGCACCGTTCCCACTTCGCCGACTGACCACGCCCAGCTCGGGTAGCCACGAACGAGCCGCCCGGTAACCGTGTTCAGTGCGACCTTGTTGACCCGGCGCATTCGCTCTGGAATCGGCATCTTCTCACCGTCCCAAGGCCATGACACACGAGACGTCTGGCACGATGCGCTCATGGCGATCTCGCAGAAGCTGTTGTCCGACGGCGAACACGTCGTCCTCAGTGTCCGAACGCACGGCAAGGCGCTCATTGCTCCCGTGGCTGTGCTCATTCTGGTGGTGGCCGGCGTCCTGACTGCCGCCATGCTGCAGCCCGACAACAGCAAGTGGGGTCTGGTCGCCGCGGTGGTAGCCGTCCCGGTGCTGATCCTTTGGACGTTGATCCCGTTCCTTCGCTGGACGACGTCGACCTACACGGTCACGAACCGCCGGCTGATCACCCGGCACGGCATCATCACGCGCACCGGCCGTGACATCCCGCTCTTCCGGATCAACGACGTGGCATACGAGAAGGGTCTGCTCGACCGCATCCTCGGCTGCGGCACGCTGATCATCTCGGACGCCACCGAGAAGGCCGGTGTGGTCCTGCCGGACGTCCCGAACGTCGAGCGGGTGCATCTTCAGATCTCGGATCTGCTCTTCGACAACGATGACGGCGCGGACGATGACGGCAGCCGAGTGCCCGGGGAGCCGCCTCGCAACAACCAGCCGTAGTGCCCAACCAGCCGTAGTGCTCAGACGAGCTGGGCCACCGACACGGCGTGGCTGGCAGCGGCCTTGGCTTCGGCGGCCGCATGTGCCACGTCGAGATCACCGTTCTCGCGCCACCAGGCCTGACCGGCCTCGGGCAGACTGTAGATCGGGTCGTAGTAGACGAACTCGCGAGACAGCGCGTCTGTGTCGGCGGTCTCGATCGAGGTGCGGTAGTTCTTGCGCCAGAACGACATCCCGCGCTCCTTGTCGTAGGAGTCGACCTGGTGGACCCAGCGCTTGCCAACGAACGGCACGTCACAGAGGATCCGCGGCGTGGCGAAACCGGGCAGGTAGCCCATGATGTCGTGCTGCAGATGCTGCGCCTCGGCCAGCGAGAGCCGCCAGTGCTCGGCGAACGGGATCATGTCACACATGTAGAAGTAGTACGGCGTGATCCAGGCTTCGTCCTGCAGGGCGAAACACAGGTCGAGAAGCTGTTTGACCGAGTCGTTGATGCCACGCATCAGGACGCCTTGGTTGCGAACGTCACGGACGCCGGCGTCCAGCATCGCCCGGGCCGCTGCAGCCACCGCGGGCGTGACCGACTGGGCGCTGTTGACGTGGGTGTGGATCGCCAGGGAGACGCCGCGCTCGCGAGCCTTGGTTGCCACCCGGCCGACGCCTTCGACCACCTCATCGGCCAGCCAGTGCTGCGGCAGGCCCATCAGTGCCTTGGTGGCCAGGCGGATGTCGCGGATGTTGTCGATCTCGAGCAGCCGGTCCAGGAACGCCTCGAGGTTCTTCCAGGGCATGTTGGCCACGTCGCCACCGGAGACGACCACATCGCGCACCGCCGGCGTCGTGCGCAGGTAGGCCATCATCGCGTCGTAGCGGTCGACCGGCTTGAGGTCGAACTTGAGCTTGGGGATGACCGGCGTCGAGTTGCCGACCAGATCCATCCGGGTGCAGTGGCCGCAGTATTGCGGGCAGGTCGACAGCAGCTCGGCCAGCACCTTGGTGGGGTAGCGGTGCGTGAGACCCTCGGCGACCCACATGTCGTGCTCGTGCAGCGAGTCGCGGGCGGAGTACGGGTGGCTCGGCCAGTCGACCCGTCGGTCGCTGAAGACCGGCAGCATGTAGCGGCGGACGGGATCGGCGTAGAACGCGCGGGTGAACTCCTCACCGGCAGCGGGCATCACCCCGTCGTCGTACACGCCGGTGGCCGGGACCATCGTGTTCATCATCTGCGGGGTGACGAGCATGGACATCGTGGCTCGCTTGGCCTGGTCCCGCTCGAGGTCGGCGTAGAACGCGTCGGTGAGGAGGTCACCCATGAGCGCCCGTAGCCCCTTGATGTTCTTGATGCAGTTGACCCGTTGCCACTGGACACTGGCCCACTGGGCCGCAGTGGCGTGGCGCCAACCGGGTAGGCGGGTCCAGTCCGGTTCTACCAGCTCATGGCGCAGGTAGGCATAGGGCTGTTCGATCTTTGGCTCCATAACTGGCATGATACGGGAGAACTTACGCTCAATGCATCACCACACCGCAAGATTCGTCTACATGGGTCCGAATGCAGGAGGAAACAGTGGCTGTGCCGGTCGATAGAACCGAGAGCTCGCCGGTGGGCCTGCACCGGGTTCTCGAGCCCTCGGGGGACCAGATCACACTGCCCCAGACTGCCCTGCGTCTCGATGCGTCGCCGCAGATCTGGGCGGACGAGGTCCGGATCGACATCGAGGTCCTGAATCTCGACGCCGCCTCGTATCGCCAGCTCTGTAGCGTCCACCAGCTGCCAGGTGGCGGCACCGACGGTGCAGCGGTCAAGGACGCCGTCCTCGACATCGTGGCGTCGCACGGCAAGATGCAGAACCCCGTCACCGGCTCGGGCGGCATGCTCATCGGGACCGTCGCGGAGGTTGGCCCGGCCAGCCCGCTCGGGCTCGCTGTCGGTGACCACGTCGCCACGTTGGTCTCACTGTCGCTGACGCCCTTGCAGATCACCGACCGCCTGGCCCGATGGGATGGTCTGGGGGAGCGGGTGCCGGCTGCCGGCCATGCGATCCTGTTCGGCAGGTCCATCGCAGCCGTCCTGCCCGCCGATCTTGATCCCGAGCTGGCCCTGATGGTCATGGATGTCTGCGGCGCACCTGCGCTGGTGGCTCGGCTGGTCCGCGAATACGCCGCAAAGGGTGCGGCGCCATCGGTACTGGTCCTGGGCGGAGCGGGCAAGTCGGGGTCGATGTCGCTCGCGGCTGCGGCCGAGGCCGGCGCCGGACGTCGGGTGGCGGTCGTGCCTTTCGAGCGCGAGGCGCTGATGCTGAAGGGCACCGGGCTGGCCGACCATGTCGTCATCGCGGACGCCCGCTCACCGCTGGGTCTGTCATCGGCGGTCGAGGCAGCCGGCGGTGCGACGGACATCACCGTGGTCTGCGTCGACGTCCCGGGCTGCGAACAACCGGCGCTGCTGGCCACGGCCCAGGGCGGCACGGTGATCTTCTTCTCGATGGCGACGAACTTCGCCGCGGCCGCACTGGGGGCCGAAGGCCTGGCCGCCGACGTGCGGATGCTGGTGGGCAACGGCTACGTCCCCGGTCACGCGGACTACGCGCTGACGCTGCTGCGAGGCAACCCTGCGGTGCGGGGGCTGTTCGAGGGCCGGCTGGACCGCGAGCAGACTGAGGCTTTGTGACCAGCGAACCCACGACCTCAACGACGTCCACGCTGTATCGCGGCGGGGCCGTCCACAGCCCTGCTGACCCTCTCGCGACCGCAATGATCATCGCGGACAACCGGATTGCGTGGATCGGGTCAGAAGAAGCTGCGGCTCGGCACGAAGATGGCGTCGACACGGTCGTCGAACTTGACGGCGCCCTGGTCACCCCGACCTTCGTCGATGCCCACGTCCACACGTCGGGGACCGGTCTGGCGCTGCGCGGTGTCGACCTCAGCGAGGTGCGCTCGCTGGAGGAGGCGCTCAGCAAGATCGAGGACGGGGCGCGAAAGCGACTCGGCCGGCCGATCTATGCGCACAGCTGGGACGAGGACAGCTGGCGGTCCGAGCAGCGCCCGCCTACCGCCCAGGAGCTCGATCGCGCGACCTACGGCAGCGTGGTCTACGTCCCTCGCGTCGACGGACACTCCGCCGCTATCTCGTCGGCTCTCGCGGCGGCGTCCGGCGCCCGGAACCTTCCCGGGTGGAACGACAGCGGCCTGGTCACTCGTGAGGCCCACCACGCAGCCCGTGACGTGTTCCGGGACAGCATCAGCCCGACCGACCGCAGGGCTGACATCGACGCCGCGCTGACGGCTGCCGCGGCCGCGGGGATCGGCCTGGTGCACGAGAACGCCGGCCCACACCTGTCATCGGCTCAGGATCTGGCCGACGTCCTCGCTGCCGGCGAGCGCGGTGACGGGCCCCAGGTCATCGGCTACTGGGCCGAGCTCGTGGCGGACGAGGCAGAGGCTCGTGAGCTGGCGGCCCACCATGGCGTCAAAGGGCTGGCCGGTGATCTCAACGTCGACGGCTCGATCGGCTCGCGCACCGCGTTCCTGCGAGCGCCGTACGCCGATGGCCATGACGCCAGTGGGGGTCACGGCTCGCCCCATCGCGGCAACGCATACCTGAGCGTCGACCAGGTCCGGGACCACGTCGTAGCGTGCTCTGTGGCGGGCATTCAGGCCGGGTTCCACGTGATCGGCGACGCCGGGGCCGACACCGTGGTACAGGGCATGCAGGCCGCGGCAAGGATGATTGGAGTCGCTCGCGTGGTCGCCGCGCGCCACCGACTAGAGCACCTCGAGATGGTCGACGCAGAAGGCATCAAGGCACTGGTCGACCTCGGCGTCACCGCCTCTGTCCAGCCTGCGTTCGACGCCGCCTGGGGCGGGCCGCACGGCATGTATGCCGCCCGGCTGGGTCACGACCGCGTCGCCGGCATGAACCTCTTCGCCACGATGGCCGCCGCCGGCCTGTCGATGGCTTTCGGCTCGGACACTCCGGTCACGCCGTTCGCGCCCTGGCGGGCGATCAGGGCCGCGGCCTTCCACCACGAGCCATCCCAGCGGATCGATGCCGAGTCGGCGTTCCTGGCGCACACCCGGGGCGGGTGGGGCGTCGCCGGCATCGACGACCGCGGCTACCTCGACCTGGGCCAGCCGGCGAGCTTCGCGGTCTGGTCTCTCGACACCGGCTCGCGATCCGGTACCCCCGGACTGCCCGACCTGTCGCCCGGGGCCACCCTGCCCACCAACGTGCGCACCGTCATACGCGGTCGCACCGTCTTCGACCGCGGAGCGTTGACATGAGCACTCGCAGAAGCCTCAGCACGGCCAAGCTGGAGCTGGACCCCGTCGTCATCCGCAAGGCACGGTCGCTGGCCCGCAAGGCCGGTGCGCCCGTGGTCAGGCTGACCAAGACGCACACCACGGTGTCGGTCGAGCGCGCGGTGCTTCGACTCGCAGGGCTGTCCGGTGCCGACCACGAGGGTGTGCCGTGGGTCAACCACCTGGTCGACTCCGTCCGCGACGAGGTGGGTCTTCAGCACGGGGTCACCACGCCCGTCTTCGACGCGTTGCGCCGCGGCGAGGCACCTGACCTGTTGACCTTGGCCCAGAAGTCTGCGGCCGGCTCGGTGTCCTTCCGGCTTCCAGAGGGCCGCGAGAAGACCGCAGCCAAGAGTCTCGCGCTGCGCTCCGTGAAACCCGGCATGAACCGCATCGACAAGAACCGGGCCACCCGGGACCGCCTGATCAAACGGCACGGCGACCCCAAGCAGCGGCCCTGGATCTACCTGATCGTGGCGACCGGTGACATCTACGAGGACATTCCCCAGGCTCAGACCGCGGCCCGCGAGGGTGCTGACATCATCGCGGTCATCCGGTCGACGGGGCAGTCCCTGCTGGATTTTGTGCCCGAGGGGGCGACCCGCGAGGGTTATGCCGGCACGTACGCCACCCAGGAGAACTTCCGGCTGATGCGAGCGGCGCTGGACGACGTGTCCAAGGAGCTGGGGCGCTACATCCGCCTGGTCAACTACGCGTCCGGCCTCTGCATGCCGGAGATCGCCACGATGGCCGGGCTCGAGCGGCTCGACATGATGCTCAACGACTCGATGTACGGGATTCTCTTCCGCGACATCAACCCGATCAGGACCTTCGTGGACCAGCGGTTCTCGCGGCAGATCCACGCCCGGGCCGGGATCATCATCAACACCGGCGAGGACAACTACCTGACCACGGCTGACGCGGTCGAGGCGGCCCACACCGTCACCGTCAGCCAGTTGATGAACGAGTACTTCGCCAAGGAGGCCGGCCTGCAGGACTGGCAGCTCGGCCTGGGTCACGCGTTCGAGATCAGCCCGGACATCCCGGACTCGTTCCGGATGGAGCTGGCGCAGGCGCTGCTCGCTCGGCAGCTGTTCCCGAACGCGCCGCTGAAGTGGATGCCCCCGACCAAGCACATGACCGGCGACATCTTCCGCGGCTACCTGCTGGACGGCTTCTTCAACCTCGTCGGGTCCATGACCGGCCAGGACATCCTGTTGGTCGGCATGATGACCGAGGCAGTGGTCACGCCGTTCCTGTCCGACCGTGACCTGGCTCTGCAGAACGTCCGCTACGTGATCAACGCAGCAGGTGGCCTGGCCGAGGACTTCCACCCCCCTCGCGACGGGTTCATCCAGACCCGCGCCCGCCAGGTCCTCTCCGAGGCCGTCGACCTGATGGAGCGGATCGTCGATGACAAGGGCGAGCCCGGATCGGTCCCTCTCCTGCGGGCCATCGGCGACGGCACCTTCGGGCTGATGAAGCGCCCCGCCAACGCCGGCAAGGGCCTTGACGGCGTGGTCAAGCGCGCACCCGGCTACGACAACCCGGCCACCACGTTGTTGGCCACCACCCGGACGGAAGGAGGTACCGGCAAGTGAGCAACCCAGACATCATCCGGCCGTATGGCGACACCACCGGCGACGGCATGGTCCAGGTCTCGTTCACCCTGCCGATCCCGCACGACAAGCTGGCCGAGGGGGCCGCGCTGCAGCTGGCGGCCAAGATGGGCCTGGCGCCCGCGATGCTGGTTCACGCCAAGGCGATGGGGCCCGACTTCACCTTCTTCGTGATCTACGGCAGCGCCACGCATCTGGTGGACCTCCGCGAGGTCGAGGTGGTCGAACGCGAGTTCCCGATGCTGAGCGCCAAGGACGTCAACGCCCTGATCAAGAAGGAGCTGCGTCGCCCGATGGTCGTGGTTGGTGCCTGCATCGGGACCGACGCCCATACGGTGGGAATCGACGCGATCCTGAACATCAAGGGCTTCGCGGGGGAGAAGGGCCTGGAGTACTACAGCGAGATCAAGGTAGTGAACTGCGGCGCCCAGGTGCTGGTGCCCGAGCTCGTGGCCCGCGCCCGCGCAGAGAAGGCCGACGCGGTCCTGGTCAGCCAGGTCGTCACCCAGAAGGACGCCCACATCCACAACACGATGACGATGTCGGCCGCCTTCCGCGAGGCCTACCCCGCCGGGCAGGTTCCGCTGCTGGTTGTCGGTGGCCCTCGCTTCGAGCAGGGCCTGGCCGGCAAGCTCGGCGTGGACCGAATCTTCGGTAAGGGCACCACGCCGGGCGAGGTTGCGTCCTATCTCGTTCACGCCATGGCCACTATGAAGGAGCAGACACGATGAGCACTCACGGACTCGCCACAGTGGGTATGACGGTGACGCACCGTCGCTACGTCCCCTACAGCCACGCTCACTATGCCGGCAACCTGGTGGACGGCGCCTACTCGCTGGCCGCCTTCGGCGACGTGGCGACCGAGATGTGTATCCGCACCGACGGCGACGAAGGATTGTTCGCCTCCTACAGTGACGTCCAGTTCATGGCGCCGGTCCGGGCTGGTGACTGCATCGAGATCGAGGCCGCCTTGGTCCGGGTCGGTTCGCGCAGTCGTGAGATGACCTTCGAGCTGAGGATCATCGCGCGCGGCAACCCGGAGCGGGGCGAGTCCGCAGCCGATTTGTTGGACATACCGGTCATAGCTACCAGTGCTCGCGGCGTCGTCGTCGTACCGTCCCCTTCGTCCTGACCGATCGCCCGATCGTTGTTGTCGGCGTGTCGCTCACGACACGCCGTAGAACGGCAGAAACCTTTGTATTCGCAACGGAATTGGGTGTGCCCCTGACCTGCAGTTCCTCGGAGAACTGCAGGTGAACACGGGGTTGACAACAGGTGCGGAGTGAGTAAGTTTCATCAAGTTGGCCGCCGCTCCATCCAGCATCGTGACGGTCACAAAGTTTCG